>JBLMXE010000274.1:0-5531 GCA_050257615.1 Chlamydiota bacterium
GCCCGGCACCATCGCATGTTTTTTTCTTAAAATTTTTTTCACAGCTTCTGAAATCTGTGTATTCTGCGACTGCAAGCGCATCTCATGAGAAAGCCCGAGGGGGAAGCCATAGAAATTGGCCAGCATTCCTGCCCGCTGTAGCCCGGAGTTGATGCCAGCGGCCCCGCAGCCGCTGAGCGCGAAAAAGAAAACTTCCTCCAAACTCCGGCTGTGGCCGCTGGTAGCCGCCACTTTCTTCATGGTGTCCGGCGGCACCTACGGCACGGAAGACATCGTGCACGGAGCCGGCTACGGCGCTGCCATCCTCATCCTGCTGGTCACCCCCATCCTGTGGAGCCTGCCCACCGCCCTGATGCTGGGCGAGCTTTCCAGTTCCATCCCCGCCGAGGGCGGCTACTACGCCTGGGTGCGCCGCGCCATGGGCAACTTCTGGGGATTCCAGGAGGCTTGGCTCTCCCTGGTCGCCTCCATTTTCGACATGGCCATTTACCCCACCCTGTTCGTCGCCTACCTCGACCGCCTTTTCCCCTGGTTCCAGCAAGGGCACCGGGGCGTCATGGTGGGTGTGGCGGTGGTAGCGGTGTGTGCGCTGCTGAATATTGCAGGCGTACACGTAGTGGGCACGACCTCGATGTGGCTGTTCTTCCTGTTGTCGGCACCGTTTGCCCTCATCATCGTGCTAGCCCCCTTCCACCACGGGGCCCTGGCCACGGTCAACGCCCCCAGCGGATCAACTGTCGGCATCATGGGCGGCCTGCTCATCGCCATGTGGAACTACATGGGCTGGGACAACGCCACCACGGTTGCCACCGAGGTCCACAAGCCCCAGCGCACGTATCCCCGTGCCCTGCTGGCGGCTGTGACCATCGTGGCTCTGACCTACATTCTGCCGGTGCTGGCCGCCTGGACCACCAGCCTGCCCGCTGCTGCCTTCGAAACCGGCTCCTGGGCTGACATGGCGCGCATGCTGGGCGGCAACTGGCTGCGTGTGGCCCTGGTGGCCGGCGGCATGATGTCCGGCTTTGGCATGTTCAACGCCCTGGTGATGAGCTATTCCCGCCTGCCTCTGGCCATGGCCCAGGACGGCATGCTGCCGCGGGTGTTTGCCCGGGTCCACCCCAAGACGCGGGCTCCCTACGTGGCCATCCTGGTGTGCGCCGTGGGCTGGGCGCTGTGCCTGGGGCTGGGCTTTGAGCGCCTGGTCACCATTGACATCCTGATCTACGGCCTCAGCCTGGCGCTGGAATTCGTGGCCCTGCTGGTGCTGCGGGTGCGCGAACCTAATCTCAAGCGGCCCTTCCGCGTTCCCGGCGGTATGTTCGGCGCCGCCCTGGTCGGGGTCTTCCCCGTACTGCTGCTCGGCTTCGCCCTGGTACACAGTGAAGGCGAGCAGATCCTGGGCATGAGCTCCCTGACCTTTGCCTTGCTGCTGATCGGCGCCGGCCTGGTAGCCTACGGGGTGAAAGAGATCCTGCGCCACTCCGGGCTGCTCGCCCCCGCCCCGGAAACCTAAGTTCTCAACCACAGAGGACGCGGAGAGAAGCCATTTCAAAACCCACTGAAAAGAAAAGATGCCAAGGAAGAGGCTGGTGGTGGCTGTTGGTGCCCGTTGACTTCTCGATTGTCGGAATATGCCCGCTGAAAGCCCACTGAGATCAATACCAAATTACAGATTACTCAATTACAAATTGCCGGGGATTCATTCCTTTTTGTGGTGGAGGTTTTTGAAATGGTTCCCCTCTGTGCCCTCTGTGTCCTCTGTGGTTAGAATGGGGTTTAATGGCGAGCAAGCGCAAAGGCCGTGGCGCCTACATGATTTCGGCGGTGGCCGAGATGTACGGCATCCACCCGCAAACCCTTCGCCTTTATGAGCGCGAAGGCCTGCTCAAGCCCTCCCGCACCGAGGGCAACACCCGGCTTTACACCGACGATGACCTGCAGCGCCTGGAGTTCATCCTCTCCCTGGCCCGCGACCTGGGGGTGAACATCTCCGGTATCGCCATCATCCTGCAAATGCGGGAGCGCATGGAGGAAATGCAGCGCCAGATCCAGGAGTTCGTCACTTACATCCAGCAGGAAGTGCTGAGCCGGGCCACCGCCGCTGCCGATCCCTCTAAGGAAGCCATCGTGCCCATCCGGCGCCCAGTGCCCCCGGCTCCACCCCGCAAAAGGTAAGTACCGCGCAGTGCCGCGCGAAATTTTGCATATGATGTCAAGGACGGAACGTGCGTCCCTATGCTGCCTTTCAAGCTGGTTTACAGCGACGGTTACTACCTGCCCATCGGCGACCACGTTTTCCCGGCGGAGAAGTACCGGCTGATCAAGGAGCGCCTGCTCTCCCACCACATAGCCGATAATTCCGATTTCCTCGTCCCCAAACCCGCTTCCGACGACGACATCCTCCTGGTACACACGCCCGAGTACGTGCACAAGCTGAAGACGGGCACGCTCTCGGCGCGCGAGGAACTCACCCTGGAAGTGCCCTACTCGGCTGACTTGGTGCGGGCTTTCTGGCTGGCGGCGGGAGGCTCCATTCTGGCGGCGGAACACGCTGTGGCGGAAAAGTGTGCCGTCAACATCGGAGGCGGCTTCCACCACGCTTTCCCCGACCACGGCGAAGGCTTTTGCATGATCCACGATGTAGCGGTAGCCATTCGCCGCCTGCAGAAGGAAGGCAAAATCGCCCGCGCCATGACCGTAGACTGCGACGTCCACCAGGGCAACGGCACCGCCGCCATCTTCGGCCGGGGCCACGCCGCACCCAAGCCCCTGCCCTCCTGGTCGGCCGCCATGTTCGGGCTGCCCGCAGAGGAAATCCCGCGGCCCGATGCGCCCGAGGGCAGCGTATTTACCATCTCTCTGCACCAGGAGCACAACTACCCCGCCTGGAAGCCTCCCTCCTCCATTGACGTCAACCTACCCGACGGCATCGGCGACGACGAATATCTGGCCTGGCTGGACAACGCGCTCAGCTCCGGCCTGCGCCAGTTCGAGCCTGACCTGATCTGCTATGTGGCCGGCGCCGACCCCTACGCGGAAGACCAACTGGGCGGGCTGAAGCTGACCATTGACGGCCTCAAAAAGCGCGACCAGTTGGTGTTTCGCGTGGCCCACGCCCGCAACATTCCTGTGATGGTCACCTTCGCCGGCGGCTACGCCTGGCAGGTGGAGGACACAGTGGCCATCCACTGCAACACCGTGGTTGCGGCCAAAGAAGAGTTCAGCGCCGGTGACTGAGAATTGTCCTGCTGGGTGTCCTGGCCCTACCCAGGTCTTCCGTCCTAAACTTTACTATGTTGCGCCTCCGGCGCTGTTGAGGCGCGACCTCACGCTCGATTCGTATCAGGGCATGGCTTTAGCCATGCCGTAAGCAGGCTATGAAATAGCGGCTTCAGCCGCTGCGAACACGGCCTTTTCCGTACCCGCAGCGTCTAAAGCCGTGTTCTCTTTTCCGGCGCGGCTCGTCCGGCTTCTCAATCGTCAATCAACAATCTACAATCGTCATTCCCATGCGCCTTCGCCTGCTTCGCCATGCCACGCTGGTAGTGGAATTTGCCGGCCGCAAGCTGCTCATTGATCCCATGCTCAGCGCGCCCGGCGCCATGCCTGCCATCGAGAACTCGCCCAACCCGCGGCCCAATCCGCTGGCGCCGCTGCCCGTTTCCATTCAGGAAATGCTTCCGGACCTGGATGCGGTGCTGGTCACGCATACCCATCGCGACCACTGGGACGACGCCGCGGCCCGCGAACTTCCCAAGAATGTTCCGCTCCTGTGCCAACCGGAAGACGAGGCAAAGTTACGCGCCCAGGGTTTCCAGCGTGTCCAGCCGTTGCAGACCGGCTTGATATGGAACGCGCTGGAGGTCACCCGCACCGGCGGGCAGCACGGCACGGGCGAGATTGGCAGGAAGATGGCGCCGGTCTCCGGCTTTGTGCTGCGCGGGCCGGGCGAGGACCCGCTCTACATCGCGGGCGACACCATCTGGTGCAGTGAGGTGCAGCAGGCCATCCAGCAGTTCCACCCGGCAACCATTGTGGTAAACGCCGGCGCCGCGCGTTTCCTGGAAGGCGACCCCATCACCATGACCGCCGCCGACGTTATCGCGGTTTGCCGCGCCGCGCCCCAGGCCAGGGTCATCGCCGTCCACATGGAAGCCATCAACCACTGTCTGCTCACACGCCAGGAGCTCAGGGCCCAAGCGCAGGCCGCCGCCGTCACTCCGCAGCTCCTTATCCCGAACGATGGCGATTGGGTTGGCTGAACCGGCGGCCAACGTTCTACAGCCCCCGTCACTGTCATATCGAACGACGCCAGGTCTGAGGATCCCGCGTTTGTTTACCCAGCCTCCCTTTCACCTTCTGTCATCCTGACTGAGTGCGACTGAGCGAACGCGAAGGAGCGCGAATGGAAGGACCCCTGCGCGGCCCACACCACCTAACCGCTTCAGGGAGTTCTCCCAGCAGATCTGAGAACTCCCTATCACCGATTGACGCTGCCAGCCTTGCAGGGGTCTTTCGGCTCGGGCATACGTCCTCGCTCAAGATGACAGCCATCAAGTGATGCGGCCGCTACAGTGAAACGGTCGCCGGAAGCTGTCTGCCACGCCCGCGACAGCGAGGAATTGTTGGTTTAGGATGGTGTCAGTGCCCGGATGGGAGGATGCTTTGGCAGGGCTACCCCGCCGGCGCGCCTTTCAATCGTCAATCATCATTTGGAAATCGGCAATTCATTATGTTTGAGAATTTAACCGAGAAACTGCAGCGCACCTTCAAGAACCTGCGCGGCCAGGGCAAGCTCACCGAGGAGAACATCGGCGAAGCGCTTCGCGAGTTGCGGCTGGCTCTGCTGGAAGCCGACGTCAACTTCAAGGTGGTCAAGGACCTGATTGACCACATCCGCGAGAAGGCCGTCGGCCAGGAGGTGATGACCGCGCTCTCGCCCGGCGAGCAGGTGATCAAGATCGTGCGCGACGAGCTCGTCAACCTGCTGGGCCACGATACGGCGCGCCTGAAGTTCGCCTCCCAGCCGCCCACGGTGGTGCTGATGGCCGGTCTGCAGGGCTCCGGTAAAACCACCACCTCCGGCAAGCTGGCCCACTGGCTGCAGAAAGGCGGGCACCGGCCGATGCTGGTCAGCGTGGACGTTTACCGCCCCGCCGCGCGCGAACAGTTGAAAGTGGTGGCCAAGGCGGTGGGCGCCAACCTCTATGAGGGCCATGTTTCGGAGGCCAACACGGCCACTGTGGAGCGCCTGGCCAAGGAAGCGCGCCGCGAGGCGGTCAACAGCGGTTGCGACGTGCTGGTGGTGGATACTGCCGGTCGCCTGCACATTGACGAGCAACTCATGGAGGAGATGCAGTCGCTAAAGACGCTGCTCAATCCCCAGGAAATCCTGTTCGTGGCCGACGCTATGACCGGCCAGGACGCGGTCAAATCCGCCGACGAGTTCCACAAGAAGCTCTCGCTCACCGGCGTAACCCTGACCAAAATGGACGGCGATGCCCGCGGCGGCGCGGCGCTCTCCATCCGCC
>JBLMXE010000275.1:0-10082 GCA_050257615.1 Chlamydiota bacterium
CATGCTGCCGCCCTACGGTCCCTTTTTCCCCGGCTCCTATTTCACCGGCGGCGGCCACCAGTTCGCCATCGGCTTGGAATCCGCCAACGTGGTACAGGAGGCGTTCTCAGCCGGAATGGACTTCCCATCAGCCCGCTCGACTCTGGCGCAAAAAATGGCCGCCGCGCTCGCGCCGGTTGAGAAAATCGCCAGCACCCTGGGCACCCAAACGCGCTGGGAGTATGACGGCATAGATGTCTCCCCCGCTCCCGGCGGTGAAGTCTCCATCGGCGCCGCCATCGAGAACCTGGCAGGAGCGCCTTTCGGCTCCTCGGGCACGCTCACCGCGGCTGCCCTGATCACCAGCGTGTTGCGCGAGCTGCCCGTCAAACGCGCCGGCTATTCCGGCCTGATGATGCCCATCCTGGAGGACAACACCCTGGCCCGGCGCTGGGCCGAAGGCCGCATCTCCATTGACGGCCTGCTGGCGTACTCCTCGGTCTGCGGCACCGGCCTGGATACCATCCCCTTGCCGGGCCAGGTCTCCGCCCGCCAGATTGAGCGCATGCTCTCCGACACCGCCAGCCTGGCTTACAAGTGGAACAAGCCGCTTTCTGTTCGCCTTTTGCCCGTCCCCGGCAAGCGCGCGGGCCAGCAGACCGCCTTCCGCGATCCTCACCTGGTCAATACCGTCCTGCAGCCCCTACCCTAGCTGGCAGAGCGTCCTGGACGGCTAACACGCCCTCGGGCTCCCATTTTGGGCCGTTTGGCCCTCTCCGGCCGCCATTTAGCCCCTATAATTCTGCTCACGGATCATGAGCCGTCCCGTCTAAGCCTATGCAAACCGGTACCAACTCTGGCAAATCCGGCTTGCCAAGGACAGGTTCAGACGAGACCATGCCGGCCGATGCGATGGCGGTTCCCTTAACGGTTGGCGAGCGTTCTGATTCCGGCCGCCGAGCCGGCACAGGACAGGGCAGCAGATCCGAATTCCCCACCAGCTGGGGGCACATGGTCGGACAGAGCTTAGGCCGTGTTGACGACACGGCGCTTATCCGCGAGGCGCAACGGGGCAACGCCGCCGCCTTCGAGGAACTCGTCCGCCATTATGACCAGGCGGTCCTGCGCCTGGCCCTGCACCTGACCGGGTCTGAGCATGACGCTCAGGACATCTACCAGGAAGCTTTTCTGAAGGCCTACAAGAACGTGGGCAGCTTCCGCTTTGAGTGCTCGTTTTACACCTGGATTTACCGCATCGTGACCAACCTTTGCCTCGACCACTTGCGCAAGCGGGCGGTGCGCCGCGAGGACGCCCCGGTGGCGGTGGACCCCGAAGGCGAGCAGTACGACGTTCTGGAGCAGGTGGCCGACGGGCGATCGGGCGCCAACCCGGAGCGCGACCTGATGCGCCGCGAACTGGGCGGGCGCATCAGCCGGGCGCTTTCCAAGCTGACGCCGCGCGAGCGCATGGTCTTCGAGCTAAAGCATTATCACGGGCTCAAGCTGCGCACCGTGGGCGAGATTCTGAGCACCACCGAGGAGACGGCCAAGAACACTTTGTTTCGGGCCACGCAGAAACTTCGGGTGGCGCTGGCGGATATGAAGTGAGGGAATGAGAAAGCTATGAAGTGCGACTGGGTAAAAGCGAATCTTCTGCTGTACATCTACGACGAGCTGCTGGATGACGCTCGCTACGAACTGGAGCAACACGTGGCCCGCTGCGGCGAATGTGGTGCCGAACTGGAAGGACTGCGGCAGTTCAAGGGCACCATGGCGGCGCCCGTGGCCGAGCCCACCCCCAACCTGCTGGCCGCCTCGCGGATGCGCCTGCAGGAAGCGCTGGAAAGCGCCGAGCAGCCCCGCTTCTGGCAGCGCTGGACCTTCGACCTGGCCGCAATTTTCGGCCGCTCCCGTTTCTCTCCCGCGCTGGCCAGTGTGATCTTCATCGTCGGCTTCGCCGCCGGCATTGGCGCCACCTACAAGATTGTTTCCGGCAACACCTCCCAGGTCGCAACCCTTTCCAGCCCGTCGCAAGCCGTCGAATCCTCCATTTCCGGCATTCGTGCCATCAACCAGCTTCCCGGCAGCAATAAAGTCGAAATCAAGTACGACACCGTGACCACGCAGTCGGCCGAGGGCTCGCTGAACGATGCCCGCATCCAGCAGCTCTTGCTGTTTGCCGCGCGCAACAACTTTAACTCCGGTGTGCGCCTGGATTCCGTGGACCTGCTGTCGCAACAACCGCAGGACCAGCGCGTGCGCGAGGCCCTGATTTATGCATTGCGCTATGACAGCAATCCGGGGGTGCGGCTCAAGGCGCTGAATAGCCTGGGAGCTTATGTGCGGCAGGATGTGCGGGTGCGCGACGCGGTGCTGGAGGCGCTGCTCAATGACGGCAATCCAGGGGTGCGCGCCGAGGCCATCCACCTGCTGGAGTCGGTGCGCGCCGACAGCAGCGTGCGCGAAGTGCTGCAGCACCTGGCGCAGCAGGACAAGAACACCTATATCCGCACCGAGTCGCGAGCCTTGCTGGCGGAAATGCCGGAGATTGACTGATGCGCGACCCGGGGCTGAGATTTCATGGCCGGAGCGGAGCCGGCAGAAAACCACTTGAGGCAGGTAACACCGTGAAAACAATTGCCAAACTTGCGCTTCTGCTGCTGCTGGCATCGGCAGCCGCGGTGGCGCAGCAATCGCGAATCTACCGCCAAGGTAATACCTGGGTGGAAGAGATTACCGGTTCGCTGCCGGGCGCGCGCAGCCTGCGGGTGAGCGCGCAATTGGGCTCGGTCGAAGTGCAGGGTGGCCCGCAGCAGGCCGTCAATTACGTGGTGCGCAAGCGTTCCTACTCCGGATCAGAGCAGGAAGCGCGCCGGCAATTCGAGCAGTACAGGGTTACTGCCTCCCAGCAGGGTGGTGTGGCGGTGTTGGAAGGCCAGCACCAGGGCGGCAGGACGCGCCGCTTGTCCGTGGATTTTTCCCTCCAGGTTCCGCAGGGGCTGGAGGCCGCCAAGGTGGAAACCGACGGCGGCAGCGTGAGCGTGGATAACATCGCCGGGCGCGTAGATGCCTCCAGCGGCGGCGGCAGTCTGAAACTGGATCGGATCGGCGGCAACGTCACCGGCAATACCGGCGGCGGCAGTATTGAAGTGGGCAATGCCGGCGGCGATCTGAATCTGGAAACCGGCGGCGGCGGAATCCGGGTCGCTTCGGCCAAGGGCAAAATCACCGCCCAGACCGGTGGCGGCAGCGTGGTGGTTCTGGACGGCTTGCAGGGCGCGTTCCTGGAGACCGGCGGCGGCAGCATCCAGGTGAAGCGCTGCCAGGGCCGGGTCAAGGCCTCCACCGGCGGCGGCAGCATTGAGTTAGGGCAAATCAACGGGCCCGCGGAAGTGGACACGGGCGGAGGCAGCATCCATCTGGCTCTGGCCAATGGCCCGGTCCGCGCCGAGAGCGGCGGCGGCAGCATTGAGCTGATGAACCTCAGCCAGGGGGCGCGCGCCGAAACCGGCGGTGGCGGCATTACCGCGCAGTTTGTGGCTGCCCGCGGCAGCTTCAGCAACTCCGAATTGGAGACGCCGGCCGGCGATATTACCGTGTACCTGGCGCCGACCCTGCCGGTCACCGTCCATGCCGCGGTGGATATGGGCAACGGGCACAAGATCGAATCCGACTTCCCGGAGATCAAGGTGGTCTCCGAGGGCGGCGACTACGGTCCCAAACGCATCACCGCCGAAGGCAGCTTGAACGGCGGCGGGCCTGTGCTCAAGGTACACACCAGCTCCGGCGACATTATTTTCTTGCGCAGTACGAGCAAGTGAGCGCGGAGCCAGGAATTTCCAAACGGGGAACTCATATGCGCACACTCGTCTTTGGCACGCTGGTGCTGGCGGTAGCGGCGGTAGTGGGGCTGCCTCAGCAGGCCGCCTGCCTGCGCCTGCAGCCGGACATGCCCTATGGCCTGTTCGGAGAGGAAAGCGGCTCCTACCTGGGCATTGATACCCGCGACATCACCCACGAGCGCATGGTCGCCCTCAAGCTGAAAGAAGAGCGCGGCGTGGAAGTCACGATGGTGGACCAGGACGCCCCCGCGGGTAAAGCGGGGCTGCGCGAGCACGACGTCATCCTCAGCTTCAATGGCCAGCCGGTGGAAGGTGTGGCGGAGTTGCGGCGCATGATTCACGAGACTCCGGCGGGGCGCACCGTCACCCTGGGTGTGAGCCGCAATGGCCAGATGATCACTGTGAAAGCCCAGCTGGCCGATCGTCGCAAGCTGTTCAACTATCCGGCCATGGCGGCCATGCCTCCCGCCCCCCCTGCGCCCGGAGTTCCCGCCAATTTCGAGATGCCCGCCATGCCCGGCTTCGATGTGCCCGCCATTGACGTCATCGTGCACTCCTCGGTGCGCGGCGGCCTGATGGTGGAGAACCTCACCCCACAACTGGGCGACTTCTTCGGCGTGAAGAACGGCCAGGGCGTGCTGGTGCGCTCGGTGGAGAAGGGAAGTCCGGCGGAGCGCGCCGGCTTTCACGCCGGCGACGTGATTGTGAAGGTAGGCGACCGGCCGGTTTCCGATACCAGCGACTGGCGCAACGCCATGCGCCGGCACCGCAGCGGCTCCGTGCCCATCGGCGTAGTGCGCGATCGCAAGTCGCTGACCATTTCTTACGTTGTGCCCCGGCAGACCGGAAAGGCTATGGTCTTGGAGCCGGAGGTGGTTGCGCATGTAGATATGGGCGCCCTGAGGACGGAGATGGAGAATATGCGCCCCGAGATCGAGCGCGCCCAGCGCCAGGCCATAGAAGCGCAAAAACAAGCGCAGAAGGAACTTTCCAAACAGAGCGCGGAAATGCGCCGGCAGATGCAACAGGCGATGGAGCAGGCGCAGCGGGAAGTCCGCTCCCACCAGCGCGAGATTCAGGAACAGGCCCGCAAGGCGGCCGAAGAAGTGCAGCGCGAAATGCGCCTCCACCGCCATGACATGGAGCGCCTGCAGCGGCAGATGGAGCAGTGGAAGCACAAGGCCGCGGAAATGTAGTTGGTAGCTGGTAGCTAGTAGTTGGTGAACTACTAGCTACCTGCTTCATCCCACCTCTACTAACCCATACCTCCGATTCCAGTGGCTGCGCAGATGGCCGAAAGCGCGCGCCAGTTCCGGCTTGGGGACATCGAGATTGGAGCCGGCCAGCAGATCGGCGGCTTCGCGCTTAGCGAGTTCCAGCAGCTCGCGGTCGCGCACAATGTTGGCCACGCGCATGCTGGGCATGCCCGCCTGCTTTGTGCCGAAAAACTCGCCCGGGCCGCGCAGTTCCAGGTCCATTTCCGCGATTTTGAACCCGTCTGTCGTGCCCAGCATGGCTTGCAGGCGCTGCTCCGCCTCCTCCGAAACCTTGGCTCCGGTCATAAGGATGCAATATGACTTCGCCGGCCCGCGCCCGATGCGTCCGCGCAGCTGGTGCAGCTGCGCCAGCCCGAACATTTCTGCGTGCTCGATCACCATCACGCTGGCATTGGGCACGTCCACGCCGACTTCAATGACAGTGGTGGAAACCAGAACATCTATCTCGCCCTTCTGAAAGCGGCGCATGACCGCATCTTTCTCCTCGGCCTCGAGGCGGCCGTGTAGCAAGCCGATTTTCAAGTCGGGCAGAATCTCCCGCCGCAGCTTGTTGTACATCTGGATGGCCGCCTTCAGTTCGCGTTCCTCGTTCTCCTCGATCACGGGATAGACGACGTAGGTCTGGTGGCCGGCAGCTGCCTGTTTGCGCACAAAGTCCCACACCTCGCTGGCGCGTTCGTCGGGCATGCGGCGAGTAGCGACGGGCGAGCGCCCCGGGGGCAGTTCATCAAGCACGCTTACATCCAGGTCGCCGTAAATGGTCAGCGCCAGGGTGCGGGGAATCGGGGTAGCGGTCATCACCAGCGTATCGGGTTCCGCCGGCGCAGAACTCGCTTCGCGGCGGGCGACCGCCCCCTCCGGCGTGCAGCGCGGCTCATAAGACGTCGTTGTCTCCGCCGCCTTCTTCATCAGCTTGAAGCGCTGGATCACGCCAAAGCGGTGCTGCTCATCCACAACTACCAGGCCAAGATTGGCGAATTCCACCGTCTCCTGGATCAGGGCGTGCGTGCCGATCACCAGTTGCGCGTCGCCGCGCGCGATGTGGCGGCGCAGGTCGCGCTTGCGGTCCTGCTCCACCGACCCGGTGAGCAGCACAATCCGGTAGCCGGCATGCTCCAGGATGCGGCGCGCCGAAAGATAGTGCTGTGTAGCCAGAATCTCCGTGGGCGCCATCAGCGCTACCTGGCAGCCGTTTTCGATGGCGATGATGGCCGCCTCCAGCGCCACAATCGTCTTGCCCGAGCCCACGTCGCCCTGCAGCAACCGCCGCATGGGAAAGCGCTGCTGCATATCGGTGGCGATCTCCTTCAGCACCTTCTTCTGCGCCGCCGTGGGATGGAAGGGAAGTATGCGCTTGATGGCCTGGCGCACCCTGTCATTCAGTTCGAAGGCAATTCCCGTGTGCGTGCGCTGCCGGCGGCGCTTCAGCTCCAGCCCCAGCTCCAGGAAAAACAGCTCTTCAAAAATCAGCCGCCGGTGCGCTGGGGTGCGCGCCGCCTGCAGGTCGGCCAGGCTCTCGCCCGCCTCCGGCCAATGCGCCTGCCAGAACGCCTGCTGCCGCGGAATCAGCTGCAAGCGCTGGCAAATACCGGCAGGAATGCTTTCCGGCAGCTCCGGCAGACCCTCGAGGACAGAATGAATGAGGCGCCGGAACCAGCGGCTGGTCAGCTTGCCGTTGGCGGCCGACTCATAGATGGGAACAATGCGCCCGATTTCCAGCGACTGCGCCGCCCGCTCCGCCGCGTCGCCCTGCCCGTTTTCGCCCAGGATTTCGAACTGCGGCTGGATAATCTGCAGGCCGCCGCGGCCCCGGGTGTCTTCCTCCACTTTGCCGTAGAGCGTTACCAGTTGACCGGGCTGGAACTTGCCCATCAAGTATCGCCCGTGGAACCACAGGCAGGTCAACTTAGCCCGCCCCTGCCCGGCGGTCATCTGGAAGATGTCGGTGCCCGAGCGCCGCGTGCGAAACAGGCCTGAGCCGCGCACCTCGGCGATCACCGTGGCCATCTCACCCGGACGCAGTTCGGCGATGGTGCGCGGGTTCAGGCGGTCTTCATAGCGAAAAGGAAGATAGTAGAGCAGGTCTTCGACCGTGCTGATGCCCTTGCCCGCCAGCACCTCAGCCAGCCGCGGGCCAATCCCTTTCACATATTGCACGGGCGTGCTCAGGTCGGGCATGGGGGGACCTGAAGTGATGGTAGCAAACCACTAGGCGCCCAAGGCCAAAGGGGGTCGCAGGGGCCATAATGGTGAGGAGTGATACGGAAGGAGGCCGGTGCCCAAGCGCTACTTACCCAAGAATTTCTGGCAATCACTGATCGCAGTGCTGGTGGGCAATGCCATTTATTTCCTGCTCATGCCCAAGCTGCCAGTCCCGGCCCGCCATAAGATAGATCACCTCGATCTTGGCCTGGTGGTGGACTTCTGGATCTGCCTTGTTATCTATGGCTTGCTGGAACTATTTAAACGCTGGCGCCGCCCCGCCGGGACGCCTCCCAATAGCGCGGAGTGACTTTCCAGGTGACCTCGGTAACTTCCGGGCTATCCCCTACACCTCCTAAAATCCAGCAGGAAAGCCATGCAGAAAGTCGCCGTCCTTTACGACGCCAGCCAGGCCGTTTTGTCCACCTTCGACCTGGATGAGGTGCTGAATCAGATCCTGATGATCGCACGCGACTACTTTCATCTGCAGAACGTGGCCATCCTGCTGCTCGACAAGAATACCCATGAACTGCAGGTGCGCAGCCAGATCGGCTGGGATGCGGGCATGGACCAGCTGAACATGCCTCTCGACAAAGGCATTACCGGAGCCGCGGCGCACCTGAAGCGGCCCGTCTATGTCCCCGACGTCAGCAAGGACCCTCGCTACGTGGTTTCCGCGCAGAGCACGCGCTCCGAGCTCGCCGTGCCGCTCATGGTGCGCGACGAAGTGGTAGGGGTGCTGGACTGCCAAAGCCAGCAGCTCAACTTTTTCGATTCTGAAACCATTGACCTGCTGACCCTTTTTTCCACTCAGGCCTCCATGGCGCTGCAGAACGCCCACCTCTACTCGCTGGAACAACACCGTGCCGCCCAGCTGGAGGCCATCAATGCCATCGCCAAGCAGACCACTGCGGTGCTCGACGCCAAGGATCTGCTGGGCAAGGTTTGCTCGCTGGTGCGGCAATCATTTTCCGGCGACCACGTCTCGGTTCTCTTGCGCGACGACCAGGAGTTGGTGCTCCGCGCTCACGAGGGCAGCCTGACCCTGCGCGGCTCCGACTCGGAAAGCCTCCTGATCGGCGATGCCATCGCCTGGCGCTGCATGGCCACCGGGCGCACCGTGGTAGAGAACGATGTGGCCAGGGTGCCGCAGTACCTGCCCATGTTTGAGCAGACCCGCTCCAAGATGTGCATTCCCCTGATTTCCTTTGGCCAGACTCTGGGAGTTCTGGCCCTGGATAGCGCTCAGGTCAACAGTTTCCAGCTGACGGACGCGCAGCCGCTGGAGTCGGTAGCCGATATTTGCGCCACCGCTATCCAGAACGCCTATTACGTGGAGCGCGTGCGCCAGCTGGCCTACATTGACGGCCTTACCGGCATCTTCAACCGGCGCTATTTCGAAATGAAAATTGCCGAGGAAATGGAGCGCGCCCGCCGTTATAGCACCAGCCTGGCGGTGATCATGCTCGACATTGACCACTTCAAGCGCCTGAATGATGAGTTCGGGCACCTGCTGGGTGACGAGGTGCTGCGCCAGGTCTCTTCGGTGTTCTCCCAGCAGCTGCGCAAGGTTGACGTGGTCTGCCGCTACGGTGGCGAGGAATTTGCCGTGCTCCTGCCGCAGACCAGCGCCGAACAGGCCTTCAGCGTGGCGGAAAAGCTGCGCCGCGAAGTGGCCGGCTATCGCTTTGCGGGCGTGCCCCGCGCCGTGACCATCAGCGCGGGCGCGGCCGCCCACCCCCTTCACGGCGCCACCCGCGACGAGGTGGTCAAGGCCGCCGATGCCGCCCTTTACGCTGCCAAACAACAAGGCCGCAACTGCGTGCGCATGGCCGCGGTGGCGCCCCAGGCCGTGGGTGCAGGCGCTTAAGAAGTGGGCGGGGGTGCCGAACCCTTTGCGGTTTGTGAGGGTGGGTAAGCGTCAATTAATCCGTCTGGTAGAGCCGCACGTCTCCCGCCCCTACATGAACGTGCAGCCGGTAGGAGCCCGGGCCGTGACGCTTGAATGACCTCCCAAAACCATCTTTGCTCACATTGAAGGCCGGAGCCGTCAGATCGCCGATAGCCACCGAGGCATCCACCTGCTGGTAATCTTCCGGCTTCCGCACGTCAATGTTTACGTCGCCGGCGTGAACCTCCACATCCTTGCTCCCCGAAATGCCCTGGACATTAATGTCGCCCGCTCCCAGGCGGACGAACAGGTCGGAACGCAGCGGCACCTCGATGTCGGCGTGGAAATTATGCGGGGTATGGCGAATGGTCAAGCTGGCCGCCGAACCCGTTGCCTGCAGCTGAACCTTAAGCGGACCGGAGGTTGTATTTGTTGGGCGATACGTGACACGAATATGCTCGGTGGGCATGCCTGAAATCGTGTAATCGCCCGGAGCCAGGTGCATCTGAATGCTGCCGCCCGCAGCGAACTTCTGCTCCACGTGGGCTTCCGGGGTCAGGTCTTGCGCCACCACGGTTGCCGCCAAAAAGAGGGCCAGGACGGTTGCCAGAGGCTTCATGCATACTCCTCCTCCCGTGCTATACGGCGACCGTAGCACCTTGGTTCCCATCGCTATGGGATAATTTGCAGCAGTGCCGGTGACTGACAAATCCGAGCTTTATCGTCGTCTGCCTTCGGTGGACGAACTCCTGCATTTGTCGGAGATTGCGAAGCTGGTCGAGCGGGAGGGGCACGCCGCCGTCACAGAGGGGGCGCGGGAGGTCCTGGGCCGGGTGCGGGAGGAGATTGCCGCCGGCCATCTGACCGCTGAAGGAGTGGACTTGGCTGTCT
>JBLMXE010000276.1:0-16761 GCA_050257615.1 Chlamydiota bacterium
CGCGGACGACCTGCGGCTGATGCAGGACGCAATCGAGGAAGACTGTGAGCAGATCGTTGCAGATCCTGAAGTTGAGGATTCGTAGCTCTGACTTGCGAGTTGGCGCTCCTCAGCGCCTTGCTGCTACCACCCGAGCAATTCCCTGCAGATCATTGGTGACCCGAATTTCTTCCCAATCTTTTAGCAGCTCGCAAACCTGATCGCGGCTGGAGTGCCCCATTTCCATCACCAGCCAGCCGCCCGGCTGCAGAGCTTTGTGAGCTTGCGGAATCAGGCGGGCGAACACCTCCAGCCCGGTGGGCCCGGCAAACAGCGCCAGGCGCGGCTCGAAGCGGCGCACCTGAGCTTCCACCGAATCGGCCTCCCAATCTCCAATGTAAGGAGGGTTGGAAACCACATAGTCGAAGGCGGCTTTCTCCATGCCGGCCAGCAGGTCGGCCTGATGAAACTGGATACGTTGCTGCAGCTGATGACGGGCGGCGTTGGCGCGCGCCATCTCCAGGGCTTCGGGAGAAACCTCAGTGGCGTGGATTTCCGCCCAGGGAAACTCCTTCGCCAGTGCCAGAGCAACGCACCCGGAACCCGTCCCCACGTCCACGATTCGTTGGGCGGATCGCTCGCGGGCCAGTTCCAGCACAGTTTCGATCAAGTGCTCGGTTTCGGGTCGGGGAATGAGCACGGCAGGCGAGACGATCAGATCCATGCCCCAGAATTCCTGGTGCCCCGTGATGTATTGCGCAGGCACGCCGCGAGCGCGCTCACCCAGCGCGTCGTCGTAGCGGGCAATTTCGTCCTTGGTCAGCGCACGGTCGCCATGGGCATAGAGATAGGCCCGGTCGCAGCCCAGCACGAACGTAGCAAGCAACTCGGCGTTCATGCGCGGCGAGCCTACATGGGCGTCCTGCAGGCGCCGCGCGGCATTTTGAATCGCTTCACGAAGCTGCATGAAAATCAGTTGTCAGTTCCCAGTTGTCAGTTATCGGTAAAGACGCTGCGGGATGGGGCTCACTGCTGGCGCAACCGCTGTGTCTGACAACTGACAACTAGCCGACGGCAGCCGTTTCCTGCTTCAACTTTTCCGCCTGGTAGTGGGTGACCAGCGCGTCAAGGATGGGCTGCAGCTTGCCGTCCATCACGTCGCCCAGCTGGTGCAGGGTCAGTCCGATGCGGTGGTCGGTGACGCGGTTCTGCGGGAAGTTGTAGGTGCGGATCTTTTCGCTGCGGTCGCCGCTGCCCACCATGGCCCGCCGCTCCTTGGCCAGCTGTTCCTGCTGTTTCTGCAGTTCAATTTCGTAGAGCCGGGAGCGCAGCACACGCATGGCCTTTTCCCGGTTCTTGATCTGCGATTTCTCGTCCTGGCAGCTCACCACCACGCCAGTGGGAATGTGAGTCACACGTACCGCCGAGTAGGTAGTGTTCACCGATTGCCCGCCCGGACCGGAGGAGCAGAAGGTATCAACGCGCAGATCCTTGGCCTCAATCTTGATGTCCACGTCCTCGGCCTCGGGCAGCACCGCCACCGTGACGGCCGAGGTGTGTACTCGGCCCTGCTGCTCGGTCGCCGGCACGCGCTGCACGCGGTGCACGCCGCTTTCGTACTTCAAGCGGGAATAGACGCGGTCGCCTTCAATGATGGCGATCACTTCCTTCAGACCGCCCACTCCCGATTCGGAAGTGGAAAGCACCTCCACCTTCCAGCGCTGGGTCTCGGCGTAGCGGGTGTACATGCGGAACATTTCCGCTGCGAAGAGCGTGGCCTCATCCCCGCCGGTGCCGGCGCGGATTTCCAGCACCACGTTCTTCTCGTCATTGGGATCCTTGGGCAGCAGCAGGACCTTGAGCTCCTGCTCCACCAGCGCGGCGCGCTCCTCCAGTTTGTCCAGTTCCTCCTGGGCGTAGGCGCGCATCTCCGCGTCCTTCTCCTCCGCCAGCACCGCCTTGCTCTCGTCAATGCCGCGCTTCAGGTCCTTATATTCGCGGTACTTTTCCACTACTGGCGTAAGCTCGCTGTGCGCCTTGGCGGCCTTCTGGTAGCGCGAGGAATCCCCGATCACCTCCGGCGACGCCAGCGAGCGTTCCAGTTCCTGATAGCGGGATTCGATTTGGTCGAGTCGTTCAAACATAAGTTGTGAAAATGGTCGACGGTCGACGGTCGACGGCCACTTGTCTGAAAGTCACCGTGTTTCTGCGTTGTGGGCCGACAAGCTGTTGATCAATCCTGTGAGGCTCCGCGCCACCACAGCAACTGATTCCAGCAAGGCCGCCGACTCGGCTTCTGGAATGTATTGTAGCTGCTTTGCCAATAGAAGCTGGGTCTCAAGCTCAAATAACGAGCCGCGGGCGTGAAACAGAAAATGCAGAAACTCCCGATCCGAACGATGCCCCTTTCCGTCGGCGATATTGCTGGCCACCGACACCGCCGGCGGCGGATCTGACTCGTAAGCCCGTCAAGTTCCTGTCTGGGAATACTTTCTGTACAGCGATAGACCTCGCCGGCAAGCTTCATGGCCTGCTGCCACACCCGAAGGTCCTGAAACGTACTGCTCATTGGTCTGGATTAGCGCTTGCCCTTAGACCCGAAATGCCGTCGACCGTCAACCATCGACCGTCGACTGCTAGGCTATCACCAGCTCCCCGCCTCGCTTGGCTTCCAGCGCCATGGCCTCATTCAGAGCGACGATGGCGCACTCCACCTGATCGTCGGCGGGTGGCTGAGTGGTAATGCGCTGCAGCCAAAGGCCGGGTGCGGTCATGAGGGCGAAAAGCGAACCGCGATGCCGGGCGGCAAAGCGGATGATCTCGTAGGAAACGCCGGCAATCACCGGCAGCAGGGCGATGCGGACGGCGAAGCGCGCCCAGAAGGTGTACACCGGCACGGCGGTGTAGAAAGCGATGGAAATCAGCATCACCGTCATCAGGAAGCTGGTCCCGCAACGGGGATGGAAGGTCGAGTATTTCTGCGCTTTGGGAATGCTGAGCGGGTCGCCGGATTCAAAGGCGAAAACCGTCTTGTGCTCCGCCCCGTGGTACTCGTACACGCGGCGGATGTCCTTCCATAGCGATGTGCCCCAGATGAACAGCAGGAACAGCGCGATGCGAATGACGCCGTCCACCACATTGAAGATGACCTGCTCGCCGAACACGGGCGAGACCTTTTTCAGTTCGGTGGCCGCCACCAGGGGCAGGAACTTGTACATGAAGATGAAGAAGCCGACCGAGATGATAACGTTGACTGCAGCCAGCCAGCCGCTGAACTCGATCTTCTTCCCCTTGATCGGTTGCGGCGCCTCGGAGAGCGCGGCGTTAGCGGAAAACTTCAGGGCGCGGAAGCCCAGGGTCATGGCATGGCCGAGGGTGATAACCCCGCGTACAACCAGCCAGCCCATCCATTTGTGCTTCTCGGAAAGACGCTCCAGCGGTTCGGTATGGGTTGAGATCTCGCCCGAAGGTTTGCGTACGGCGATACCCCAGGCATGCGGCGAGCGCATCATTACGCCTTCCAGGACGGCTTGGCCTCCCACCAGCGTCTCCTCGCCGCTTTCCAGAGCGGGCAGGAGCTGAACCGCCACCAGAAACCGCCACATCTGCCGCAAAAATCGCATGTTGGTTAGATGACTCCGGAGGGCCCGGGGAAACAACCTCAGGAAGCTTTAGCCTAGCGCAGAAAGGCTGAAATGTCACGGTTACCGATTGGCGGTAGTTGGTAGCTAGTAGCTGGTAATTGGTAAAAACTCCCGCCCCTCGTCGGGCCAACTACTAAAACTACCAGCTACCAACTACTTGACGGCCCTATAGACCAACGCCTTAAGCTGCAACCATATCCGGCAGAGACTTGGACTGCGAGGAACAACATGGGTCATCGCGTTTGCCCCTGGTGGTTGGGATATTTTCTGATTTCGCCCCTCCGCCGGCTGCAGCTCAATCCCGATAAGGTTCTGAGCCCGTTTGTGCGCGAGGGCATGACCGTGCTGGAGCCCGGCCCGGGCATGGGCTTCTTTACCGTCCCCCTGGCCCAGCTCGCGGGTTCCAGTGGGCGGGTGGTGGCGCTGGATGTTCAACCCAAAATGATCGCCAAACTGAAGCGTCGCTTGGCCAAGGCAGGATTGCAGCAGCGAGTGGACACGCGCCTGGTGACCGCTGATTCCCTCGGAATCAATGATTTGGCCGGCAAAGTGGACTTCACCCTGGCCTTTGCCATGGTGCACGAGATGCCTTCCCCCGGCCAATTCTTCAGTGAGGCAGCGGCCGCCTCCCGGCCGGGCGCCCGCCTGCTGCTGGTTGAACCTGCCGGGCACGTAAAGCCTGAGGAGTTCGAAGCGGAACTGCGGGAGGCAGCTCAAGCCGGCTTCAAGCTGCTGGATCGCCCGCATATTCGGCACAGCCAGGCCGCATTGCTGCAGAAGAGTTGATTGCCGTTCGCGAACGGTTTTACATTAAGCTCTCATCCGGAAAGCAACCGCCGCTCCCCTTGGCTCTTCCGCGTCATACGGCAATCCCAGCGCCTGCGAGAGAAATCCCATCAGCGGGCTCAATTTCCTGCACGCCGCAAGGAACTCCGCCATAAACTTCGGACCGCACACCTGCGCCCGGCTGAATTCCACGCTGGCTATGAAATCCTTGCGCTTCAGGTCCTCCACCAGGGGATGATCGGCGGGATAACCGCGCGGCGGCCGGCGGAGCGCGCCCCCTTCCAGTTCCAGGCCGCGCACCGCCTTCTTCCACGCCTCAGGCCGCGCCACGATGGCGCTGCGAATGCGCGTCACCGTAGGGTTGTCGGGATGCCAGCACCCCGCTGCCGCAAAGCAGCTCTCCGGCTCCAGATGCAGGTAGAAGCCCGGCAAATGCACCTTCTGCTTGGTGCCGCGGTGGGGGAAGCTCATGCCAACGTGCCATTTGTAGGGGCGCTTGTCGGCGGAAAAACGGGTGTCCCGATAGATGCGAAACAGCGACCCGCGCGTCGGGTGCGGATCCGCCACCAGCCACGGGCTGATGCGTTGCAGCGGCCCGGCAAGCTCGGCGATAAAGCCCAGGCAAGGATCGCGCACCTCCGCTTCATACCGTGCCTTGTTGGCTTGGAACCACTCCCGCTTGTTGTTCCTCTTTAGTTGCCTCAAAAACCGAAACAGCTCACCACTAAAATAACTATTGCCCATGACCTAAGCTCGAGTAGATTTAGGTGGCCACTGACCACTGGTCATTGTCCCATCTCTTTGCGCACCCGCTTGGCCAGCTTCTCGATTTCCTTGCTCTTCTTCACCGCACTGACGGAAAGGGTTCCCGCGGGCGTATTGTCCAGCTCCTGCTTCAGCTCATTCACTAGCTCGCTCAGCCGCTGCGTGTCCTTTTGAACCGCGGCCTTGTGCTGTTCGGCCTGCTGCTGTAATTGCTGCAAGCTGGCAGACTTTGGCTTATGCATCTCCGGCATGTGTTCCGCGCTAGGCGGTGGAGCGGGCCAATTCGATCCCGTCCGCTGTCCCCATCCGGGTGCACTGAGCACCATAATCACGGTCAAGCATGCCGCGTAACCCATTAATGACATGGCACCCCCCACAATGCGGGAAGTATACCGCCGTTTAGCCGCGTCAGTTCCGTGCCGCGCTCGGTAAATCGAATCCTGTCCGCAACGGACCTGGCCGCCCGAATGTCGGGTGCTCACCTAGTCGCCCGCATACCCAGGCGTGATGGTGCCTAATGATTTCGCCTCATTGCGGCAGCTAAGTACCCCGGTTATTGTGGCTCAAGCGAAAGCCAATCCACGCGGGCAGAAGGTTGTGAGGTCGAAATCTAGGCCAAGCCGTTCGTTATACCTGCGCATCCTGCGCCAATCGCGGCGCTGCTGGCCCCACCTGGCGGGCATCGCGGCGCTCAGCCTGCTGTCCATGCCCCTGACCCTGCTCTATCCCTTGCCGCTGAAAATCGCGGTGGATAGCGTGCTCGGTCAGCAGCCTCTGCCCAACTTTCTGGTCCATTTCCTCCCTCCCATGCACCCCGGCCCGGTGGCCATTGGGTTCGCGGTCGCGCTGCTTCTGCTCATCGCTCTGCTCGCTAATCTGCAGGCTCTGGCCAGCTGGTACCTGCAGACCTATACCGGCGAGAAGCTGGTGTGGGACTTCCGCGCCGAATTGCTCAACCACGTGCAGCGCTTGCCCCTGGCCTTTCACGATCGTTACGGTCCCACCGACTCCGTTTACCGCATCCAGCACGACGCGCCTTCGATTCAATATGTGGCCATTCAGGGCGTGGTCCCCCTGGTCACAGCTCTGTTCACCCTCCTGGGCATGGTGTATGTGTGCGCCCGCATTGATTTGCATCTCGCCCTGGTCGCCCTGGCCATCAGCCCGGTGCTGTTCGCCCTCTCACTGGCATGCAGCCGCCTGGTGCGCCGCCGTTCCCAGGAAATCAAAGAACTGGACAGCACCGCGTTGTCGGTCATCCAGGAGGTTCTGGGCTCCATCCGTCTGGTCAAGGCGTTCGGCCAGGAAAACCGCGAGCAGGGCCGCTTCGTGCGCCATTCCAGCAAGCGCATGTCCGGCCAGGTAACGCTCTCGATCCTGCAGGCCGTCTTCAATGTCCTGATCGGCTTAACCATCGCAGGCGGGACGGCAGCGGCGCTCTACATCGGAGTGCGGCACGTGCGCGCCGGCCTGCTGACCGTGGGTTCGCTGCTCATGGTGATGGCCTACATCGCGCAAATGTACGGGCCGTTGCAGCTGCTGAGTACCAAGACCACTGACCTCCAGGCCTGGTTCGCCAGCCTGGAACGCGCCTTCCTGCTGCTGGATCAGGAGCCAGAAATCGCTGAAAGCCCTTATGCGCTGCCCCTGACCCGGGCTCAGGGCGATTTTGAATTTCGCGATGTCTCCTTCACGTACGACGAGAGCGGGCGTGGTCTCCACCATGTCTCCTTTCATATCCCCGCAGGCACGCGGGTGGGCATCGTCGGCGTCACCGGCGCAGGCAAGAGCACGCTGTTGAATTTGCTGATGCGCTTCTACGATCCAACCCAAGGTCAGGTATTGCTGGACGGGATTAACCTCCGCGACTATCGCATTGCTGATCTGCGCCGCCAGTTTGCCGTGGTGCTGCAGGAGCCAGTGCTGTTCGCCGCCAGCATCGCCGAGAATATTGCCTATGGAAAGCCCGACGCCAGCGATGCCGAGATCGAAGCTGCAGCCGGGGCCGCCAGCGCGCACGACTTCATCACCCGCCTTCCGGAAGGCTACGAAACCAGCGCCGGCGAACGCGGCACGCGCCTCTCCGGTGGTGAGCGTCAACGCATTTCCCTGGCGCGCGCCTTCCTCCGCGACAGCCCCATCCTCATCCTCGACGAGCCTACCAGCTCGGTTGATCTGCAGACCGAAGCCGCCATCATGGAGGCCACCGAAACCCTGCTGCAGGGACGCACCACATTTATGATCGCCCACCGCCTTCACACTCTGAAGAGTTGCGACATGATTTTGGTTCTCGACCAGGGCCGGCTGGTGGAGATTCGCCGAAGCCAGCCCGACTCCATGCTGGATGTGGGAAGGTTCATGCTGGGCGGGGAAGAAGGCAACCGCAATCAGGAAACGCCTTCCTTCAAAGAGGCGGGAGAAGAGCTGAAGGCGCGAGCTAAGCGCGCCGCAGCCAGCGACTAAACCTGAGCTACAGCCGGAATTGCAGCTTGATCTGGGTCTCGACTTCGACCGGCTGGCCGTTCAGCAGGTAGGGTTTGTAGCGCCACTGGCGCACAGCCCGGATGGCCGAACCAACGAGCATTGCCGGCCCGCTGATCGCCTTCAGGTCGCGCACTGTGCCGTCCTTCCCGATGACGGCTTCCAGCACCACGTCGCCCTCCACCCGCGTTTCCCGAGCCATGGAGGGGTATTGCGGCTTGACTTGGCGCACCACCAGGCCCTGGGTCACACCCTGGGAAACACGGATGCGTTGCGGAGCCTCGGCCGCTAGTTTCGGCACGGCAACAGGCGCTGTGCTTACAACTCCGTTCAACCCGGGCTTGGCCGCTCCCGCTAGTGCGCTCAAGCTCGGCGGCGCTACTTCGGTTTCCTCTTTTTGTGCCCCGGAGTGCCTTCGGCCACCTGCCACCACCAGGGGAGCGGGCGGCAGGCCCACCTGCTCGGTGCTATCAGGCGCGGTGACCTCGGCTGCTTCCCTGGCATGGGGTACGGGCTTGCTCGGCTTCGCTGCCGGGGTTGAGAATCCCGGCACATTGTCGCTTATGACGTTCTCCGGTGTTTGGACAGGCGAATTGTCTGCGGGGCTGGGAGCGGGGGCGGGCGCGGGTGCAGCGCTGCTCGGCTCTCCCGTTGCCGCTGGCTGTTCCGAAGTGGCTGCCGGAGCCTGCGCCTGCTCTGCGGCCATGCCGCCCCTGTTACGCCCGCGGTACCAGCTGTAACCAAACAGGGCGAAGGAGACCAGCACCATGGCTACCGCCACCGCCTTGAATGGGAACCCCTTGCTGGGCTGCTCCTCAGTGGCGAAACTGGAAAATCGGGGGGCCGGCGCTTCGTGGCGTTCTTCCACTTCGGTTCGCCACGCCGGGGGCGCGGTGGCATTCATTCTCCGACGCACGCTGTCCAGGGCATCGTTAGATCTGACCTGCTCTTCGGCCGGACGGACCACAGATTTCAGTTCCGCGGACGTGGCGGCCAGCGGCAATACGGCTGGCACCTCCGGTTTTGGCGGAGCGCTGGGCGACTCCGTAATTCCCGGCCAGGCTTGTTGTGCGGGCCGAAGTACCGGTTGTGCTAACGGTTCCGGTCGTGGCAGCGGTGCCGCAGGTGCCGGCTTTTGCCAAGCGGGCGGAGCCTCCGCAACTGCGCCAGAGAAAACTGCGGGTGCTGCCGCCGGTTTTTCCAAGGCGGGTGCTGCGGCGGCAGCGGACCCCGACGAAGCTGATGCCACGGCGGCAGGCTTGGCTGGACCCAGGCGATCCAGTGCCGCCGTGAGTTCATCGAAGAGTTCGGCTGGGGGGCGTCCTTGAGTGCTAGAGACCGTGTGCCCAGCAGGGATCGCATTGAGGGGTTTTTCGGCGGACACATTGCCGACTGGCGCCGGCGCTTGATCGTTTACGCTGGCTCCCCCACCGCCCATTAAGCCGCGTGCCGCCCGCAGCGTGCTCTCCACCTGCTTCAGCACAACTGGCTTCTGGATAACGAAATTCTCACCCGTCCGTGGGCCGCCTTGGCTGGAGCTCTGCGGGCCCACAATGGCGATGGTGACGGACTTTTTGCTGGCCGTGGCCATACGGGCGCTCTGAAGCACCCAGCCCGCCCCCTGTTCATCCTCGCAATCCACCAGGATGGCGTCGAACTGCTGATCCATCAGTCGCTTAGCGGCGGCAAACGGCTCGCTGCAGGGCTCCACCGTGATGTCCAGGTCCTTGAGCAGGCGGGTCAGGGTTTGGACAAGATCGGCGTCCTTGGAGAGCAGCAGCGACTTAAAAGCCATGACAAAATTCAATTTAGGTCGCGGGTACCGGTCCAACAAGTAACGCAGGTAACTGAACCTTGGTACTTAGGGGCGTGCCTGACTAGAAAAGCGTTTCGTTCGTGGCCCCGAACTCCCGTAGCTCTGGCAATTGCAGGCAGCCGAACGCCGACGACTGAAGCGCTGTGTTAGGCTGATTTGCTCCGCGGATGAAACTCGTCTCCATCGCAGGTCTGCTGCTGCTCGGAACCCTGCTAGGCTGCGGCACGCCGGGTGTGCCACTGCCGCCTTCTCTGGAGCTGCCCCAACCAGTCCAAGACCTACGTGCCTCCCGCAAGGGCGACACCGTGACCCTGATGTGGACCGTGCCCCAGGAAACCACCGACCGTACCACCGTTCGCCTGCGCCATCTCGGTCCCACCCATGTTTGTCGCAGCCTGACCGTGGGCATGACGCAATGCACCGAGCAGGTGGCCCAGTTGGATACGCCCAGTCTGGTGGGTGCCGCTGAAGCCGCCGCTGCTGCCAAGGCGAAGGCGGCTGCCACCGCCAACAAGAACACACAGTCAACTTCGGAAAAACCTGTGCCGGTACCAGCCAACGCAAAGGACACTCTGCCGCCGGCGCTCCAGCAGCAGCATCCCACCGGCTTCATCAACTACGCGGTGGAAACCTTGAACACGCGCGAACGCAGCGCCGGTCTTTCCAACCAGGTGCAGGTGCCCCTGGCCCCGACTTTGCCTCCACCTGATGATTTAGCTGCCAAAGTCACTGCCGACGGCGTTGTGCTCACTTTTACCGGCGTTGTGCACGAGCACGAAGCTCCGGAATTGCGCCACAAATACCGCATCTATCGCCAGGAAAAGGGCAATGCCACAGCCGTGCTGGTGGGCGAGGTGCAGCTGAGCACTTCGCCCCAAGGGGAGCTGGTGGACCACTCATTGGAGTGGCAGAAGACTTATCAGTATTGGGTGACGGTGGTGACCATGGTGGTGCAGAACGGCAAGTCGTCGGCCGAAGTCGAAGGCGAGAACTCCGTTCCCGTCACGGTCTTTGCCAACGACGTTTTCCCTCCCGCCGTACCCAGCGGTCTGCAGGCGGTCTTTTCCGGCGTCGGACAGCAGCCTTTTGTGGATTTGACCTGGGCTCCCAACACCGACCCTGATCTGGCGGGTTACAACCTGTATCGCCGGGAGGAGGGCGAAGAGTGGATCCGCATCAATTCCGCGCTGGCGCCCACTCCCGCTTATCGCGACGGCAATGTGGCCGCGGGCCGGACTTATTTCTATGCCGTTACCGCCGTGGACGTGCACGGCAATGAGAGCGCGCGCTCGCAGGAGACGTCAGAAGCAGTGCCCGGTAACCAGTAGCGATTACTGAAAAGAAGCCCGTGAGCAATTAGCACTTGGCATTTTGGCCCTTCAGCATTGAGGATAGGTTTTGTGGTAGCTGGTAGTTGGTTGGTACACCAGTACGCATCACCAACTACCAACTACAAACTACCAACTACCTCATTTCAGAAACCTGCGAAACTTTGAAACGAACCTCATGAAATACTGCCGCTTCACTCAAGACGGAGAACTCCGCTACGGGCTAGTTGAGCCCGTGGCCGGCGAAGACCACCTCACCCGCCTGCTGCTCACCGCGCCTCATTTGGGCGAAGGCGAACTCGACGAGCTTCCCAGCCGCCGCATGCCGCAGCTGCCGCTCGATGACGCGGCCCTGCTGGCTCCAGTCGAGCCCACAAAAATCGTCTGCGTGGGGCGCAACTATCGCGAGCACGCCAAGGAACTGGGCAACGAGGTTCCAACCGAGCCCCTGATCTTTTTTAAGCCCGCCTCATCTCTGCTCAGCCCCGGGGGTGCGATTCGCCGTCCCACGGGACTCTCGCAGCGAGTGGACCACGAAGGCGAGCTGGGCGTGATTATCGGGCGGCGCTGCCGCAAGCTGTCTGACAACGAAGATGTGCGCCCTTACATACTGGGCTACACCTGTGTCAACGACGTCACCGCCCGCGACCTGCAGAATAAGGACGGGCAGTGGACTCGCGCCAAGGGGTTCGACACCTTCTGCCCCGTGGGGCCGCTGGTCTCCAACGAGCTCGATCCCTGGGCAGGCGTGGAGGTTGCGACCCGTGTCAACGGAGAGGTGCGCCAGCAGGGCAACACGCGCGATTTCATCTTTCCCCTGGATGCTATAATCCGCTACATTTCTCAGGTCATGACCCTGTTTCCCGGCGACTTGATCGCCACCGGCACGCCGGCCGGCGTCGGCCCGGTGCAGGCCGGAGACGTGGTCGAGGTCAGCGTGGAAGGCGTGGGCACGCTAAGGAACCCGGTGGAGAACGACTGAATTGTGTAATCCGGTAATTGTGTAATTGAGTATGTTGAAAATGCGCATCGTCGCAGCCATTTACCCGATTACACAATTACTCAATTACACAATGTTATGAAATTCTTCATTGACACTGCCAACCTGAACGAAATCCGCGAGGCCGCCAGCCTCGGTATTCTCGACGGCGTCACCACCAATCCTTCCCTCATCGCCAAAGAGGGCAAGCCCTTCAAGGAAACCATCCTGGAGATATGCAAAGTGGTGGACGGTCCGGTGAGCGTGGAAGTGACCGCCACCGACGCCGGCGGAATGTGCCAGCAGGCGCGCGACTACGCCACCTGGCACAAGAACGTGGTCATCAAGCTGCCCACCACGCGCGACGGCGTAAAGGCCTGCAAGTGCCTTTCTGACGGCGGCATCCCCACCAACCTGACCCTGTGCTTCTCGCCCAACCAGGCGCTGCTGGTGGCCAAGGCGGGCGCAACCTACGTCAGCCCCTTTGTGGGCCGGCTGGACGACATCAGCCATGTGGGCATGGACCTGGTGCGCGACATAGTGCAGATCTACAAGAATTATGGCTACAAGACGCAGGTGCTGGCCGCCTCCCTGCGCCACCCCTTGCACGTGGTGGAAGCGGCGCTGGCCGGCGCTCATGTTTCCACCATTCCGTTCAAGGTGCTTGACCTGATGTTCAAGCATCCCCTCACGGACCGCGGCCTCGACCAGTTCCTGAAGGACTGGGAGAAAGTCAAAAGCTAGGGAAGTTCTGTCGGGTACGACGAACTTCCGTAATTTCGCTCCACGCCATTCCTTGCTAAACTACCAGCATTCAAGCTCACTAAATTCCTGGGATCACGCGCCCGGATGCAGTCTGGGTACGCCCTACCAGGTACTGGGTACTGGAGAAGTGCCACCTCACGCTTATCCCCTGATCGCGGTCGGCTTGGCTACGGCCGGGCTTCTGGTCTATCTGCTGCGGCGCCGCCGCAAGACTCCGGAAGAAATCGAGCGCGAGCGCCGCACCTTCATCAGCAACATTGGGCGCATCACCGACGGCACTGTCGTTGACGTACAGGAAGTGGATGGCACCCAACCCGGACAGTTCATTATTTATCAGTACGATGTGGCCGGCGTCTCCTACGAGGCTTCGCAGGAAATCACCTACCTGCGGCACTACGTGAATCTGCATTCCTGCCGCCTCGGCCTGCCCACCTCGGTGAAATACGACCCGCACAATCCCGGCAACTCCATTGTGGTTTCCGAATCCTGGCTCGGCCTGCGGCGCAAGTAGCGGCTCACTCCGCGGCGCAGGTGTGGTCGTGAATGATGCGCCAGCCCTGGGGAAACTTGCGGAACACCAGCGTGAAAATGCCATGCCGTTCTTTGCCGTCAGGCATGATGAGATGGAAAGCGCCGCGCACGAAGGCCGCGCTTGGGCTGAGGGTCTCAATCTGCAGGTCGGAAAATTGCAGCTGGCCCATCTGCCGGCCTTCCGACTGGTAAGCCTTGCGATAGCGCTCCAGCGCACTATCCCATCCGCGGTACACGGCGATGCCGGAGAAGAACGTCAGCTGCGGCGAGTGCCAGTAGCCCTGCATGAATGCCTGCAGGTCTTGCCGGTTCCAGGCCTCCACCTGCTCATGTAGAACCTTCCGGATGGCAGCTTGAGCGGTAGTGGCTGGATTGGCGGCCGCGACCGGCAATAGCAGAAAGGGAACGCAGAAAATCGCGATTAGGCTTCTCATATGATGGAGGATTATATCCACACCCTATTCCGGAGGAGGCAGATGATGCTTCGTCTTGCCTGCGCAGCAGTGGTTTGGTTGGTCTTAATGGGACTCTCGTCGGCTTTCGCCCAAAGTCTTACACGGCGCGATTTCTTTGTGCAGAGCGAACCAGGAATAAGAATTTTCGTTCGCGAGGTGCGCGCGCAAAAAGCCGTGCCGGCGCGTCCGGTGCTGCTCGTCCACGGGGCGCGCGTGCCCGGCATCGCGTCCTTCGATCTGCCGGTGCCAGGCGGCTCGCTGGCGGCTGATCTGGCGAAAGCCGGTTACGTGGCGTATGTCATCGATGCACGCGGCTACGGCCGCTCCACCCGCCCACCGGAGATGTCGCAGCCGCCGGACGCTAATTCTCCTCTGGTGCGCTCCAACCTGCTGACCCGCGACATCAATGCCGCGGTTGATTTCATACGCCGCCGCGAGCGGGTCAGCCGCATTTCCATTCTGGGATGGGCGACGGGCGGGCAGTGGGCAGGTTTTTATGCAACTCTCTACCCAGAGAAGGTGGATCACCTCATCCTCCACAACACGCTTTATGGCGCGGACGTCCCGCATTCCATGCTGGGCCACGGATCGGACCTGGAGGATCCGCAGCACCCCGGCCGCTTCAACGCCAAGGCCGTAGGCGCCTGGCGCTGCAGCACGGCAAAGTCCCTGCTGGCCGGCTGGGACAAGAACATTCCCATTGCGGACAAAAGCGCGTGGCGTGATCCGGCGGTGGCCCAGGCTTATGTGCAGGCAGCCATGGCCAGTGATCCTGAGAGCAATTCCCACAATCCGCCTTGTTTCGGCTCGCCCAGCGGTGCTTTGGAAGATAGCTTCTATCAGGCCACGGGGCGCCAACTGTGGGATGCATCCTTCATCCTGGCGCCTACTTTGGTGATCGTCTCAGGCAATGATTTTTGGTCGCGGCCAGCAGATCGGGAGCGCCTGTTGGCGGATCTGGTGCACGCGAAGCGAGTGCGCACCGTCGTCATCCCGAACGCCACTCATTTTGTGCACTTGGATCGCCCGGAGCATGGCCAGCGGGAATTTCTGCAACAGGTGCTGGCGTTCTTGTCGGATCAGGATTAACTAGTGCAGGGAAACCAAAATCCACCACCGAGGCAGAAGCTGAGCAACGTCTCTACGGAAGGTAATTGCTCTTCTCTGTGCCTCTGTGGTGGGTTCTCGATTTAAGCACGTTTGTCGGTCTTGCCCGCGCCCACCAGCTCTTCCCAGGGGCGCTTGGGACGCGAGGTGTCGGGCTTATCCCGTCCCTCTACCCGGTCATAGGCGTAGGCATCACTGACTGTCCCCAGCGACTCGTTGTACAGGCTGGGCTTGCCCACGGCTTCCTTGAGCTCTTCCGTAAACTGATGCAGCGCCTTTAGGTGGTCGGCAGTGGCGGCAATTTCCGTCTTCGTGGTCTTGAGCACCTGCTGGTAGCCCTTGTTTACGAGCTTGGCGATTTCGCCGCCGATCAGGTAGCCGGGGTAGGCAAACACCTTCACCCCGTCCTCGGGCGTCTTCTCGATCGCCGCCGAGCAGTTGTATTTCTTCAGGAATACGCGGCCAGTCTTGGTCCCGGGCGCTTCCAGCACATCAAACTGGCGCTCGCGCAGCCAGTTAACTGCCTCTTCGTAGGTTCGTCCTTCCAGCTTCTTGGCCATTGGTCCCTTACGCTTTCTATCCTTCACAGCGGGCTCAGCGCTGTATCTGCGCGGTACGGAAGCGCTTCCACGCCATTCCGTGCGCTTACATTGCCCGCCCGCAAAGTACCTTTATAAACTATCGGATTCCTTAGATGCCTAAATTCATCTAATAAGCGCATTACGAGGGTCATGAGCCGGGCCGCACAAATGGCGCAACCTGTTGACAATCAGATAGATGGCCTGACCTCTGGCGGGGCGCAACCAGCTCTTTCGCAAGCCAACTCGCCTCTGGGCCAGGCGCTGGTGCAGCGCATTGGCAACACGCCTCTGGTGCGCCTGGAGCGAATTGCCCGCGACCTGCCCGGGATCCAACTGTTAGGCAAGGCGGAGTGGGTCAATCCCGGAGGGTCGGTGAAGGATCGCGCCGCCGCCGCTATTGTCGCGGAAGGCCGGCGCACCGGTCAGTTTGCTCCCGGCCAGGTGCTGCTCGATTCCACCAGCGGTAATACCGGCATCGCCTACGCCATGCTGGGTGCCGCCCAGGGCTTCCCGGTCACCTTGTGCATGCCCTCCAACGTTTCCCCGGAACGAAAGAACATCCTGCGGGCCTATGGCGCCAATATCGTTTATACCGACCCGGCGGAGGGTTCCGATGGTTCGATTCGGAAGGCACAGGAAATGTACGCCGCCGAACCGGAGCGTTATTTCTACGCCGACCAGTACTCCAATGACGCCAACTGGCGCGCCCATTATCAGGGCACGGCGGCGGAAATCTGGCGCCAGACCGAAGGCCGCATCACTCATTTTGTGGCCATGCTGGGCACCAGCGGCACTTTCATGGGCACGGCGCGCCGCCTGAAGGAACTCAATCCCCTCATTCAGTGCATTTCGCTGCAGCCGGATTCTTCGTTTCATGGTATTGAAGGCGCCAAGCACATGGCCACGGCCATTGTGCCCAAGATCTATGATCCAGGCCTCGCTGATGATGACCTGGGCATTTCCACGGAAGCTTCCTACGTCATGGTGCGGCGCTTGGCCCGCGAAGAAGGACTGCTGGTGGGCATATCCTCCGGCGCCGCAGTGGTGGGGTGCCTGCAGGTGGCCCGCCGGCTGGTGGAGCGCAAGCAGCCGGGCGCGATCGTCACCGTGCTGCCCGATTCCGGCGACAAGTACCTCAGCGAACGCTTCTGGGAAGAAGGGTAAGGATTGAATCATTTAATCATTGAAGCATTCAATCAATTCTGTCGTACGTCGCATTGAATGATTTAATGACTAAATGATTCAATGATTGAATGTTAAAGATTGACCAGACTTGCTACGACGAGTTGCGGCGCCACGGCGAGGAAACTTATCCTCACGAGTGCTGCGGCGTGCTGCTGGGGCGCTTGGAAGATGAGGGGCGCCGCCTGGTCACCGCCATTTTCCGCGCCGGCAATACCCGTACTGACTCGCCCCACAACCGCTACAATATTGATCCCAAGGAGTTGATCTCCATTCAGCGCCAGGCGCGCGAGCGCGGCCTGGACATCGTGGGCTTCTACCACTCCCATCCCGACCACCCCGCCCGCTGGTCGCCCACCGAC
>JBLMXE010000277.1:0-14154 GCA_050257615.1 Chlamydiota bacterium
TGAAAAAGAAACCGGCGCGGTGGCGCGCCGGTTCAACCCTAGCTGCAGACGTTTCAGTGGGGCTCAGCCATTTTGCAACCAGATGAAACTTTGGTCAGGTTGCTGACTTGGAACCGCGGACCGCTGCCGGCAGCTTGTGCGGATGTGGCTGGGTTCGTTGCCGCGCCCGCGCCGGCGTTGGCCTGACCTGGCTGGGTCGCTGCACCTGGTTGCGAACCCGTGGTCCCAGTGGAACCATAAGCGGTGCCGCCGGTGGCAGCGTTGCCAGATGCGGCTGGTGTTGCACTACCGCTGCTTTCCGCGCCGGTTGCCTTAACTACCTGTCCGACATGATTGCCGAGCAGGGAATCATCGCCGGAGAGGGAATACACCTGGCCCGACTTGGTGGTCAGGCGGTACCGGCCGGGAATGCCGCTGAGGCAGCCTTCGATGGTCTGACTGGATCCGGCCGTAGGTTGGGTGGCGGTTCCCGTCTGCGTTGCCGGAGTTGACGGAGTGGTTTGCGATTGGCCAGCCTGGGGGCTGGCGCCGGTTGGAGAGGATGGTTGCGTACCCGCGGTCTGCGCGACTACCCAGACAGCGGAGAACAGCAGGACAGTCACCAACAAAGCCGCTTTCGGCATGGGCACCTCCGAGCTGGGCTGTGATTCAGCCCACTCCATTAGAGAGAGAAAGAGGCCGCAGTGTTTTCTCCTCTCAGGAGGAGTTTTGGGGGCTGGAGGAAGATAATGGAGGCGGTTTTGGCGGGGTAACCTTCAGGCTTTGGATCACAATGAGAACCATTATCTTTCTGATCATGGCTGTTGCGCTGCTGAGGCCGGCGGCAGGCGTGGGCCAGGGCTATCCGGCGACGCCTTCGCCGGTGGTGATATTTGCGCAAGATAACTTTCCGGGGGCGGATTCGGCTGCGCCTGACCTGGCTCGGCTAAAGATGCTGCTGCCGGAGGCGCGATTTACCGCAGAAGATCGGCTGCCCCCGGCCTTGTCCGAAGCCGCGACCCGGCTGCTGGTCATGCCCTACGGCTCGGCTTTTCCAGAAACGGCATGGCCGGCCATCTTCGCATTTCTGAAACGAGGCGGCAACCTGCTGGTTCTGGGCGGGCGGCCGTTTACGCGCGCCGCCTATCGTGACTCCGGCGGGTGGCATCTGCGCGACTACAGCGTGCGCTTTTCGCAGGCGCTGATGATTGACCAGTGGCAGGAGACGCCGGGGTCGGGCGGGTTGCAGTTTGAGAACAACCCCGATGTGCTGCTGCGCATTCCGCGTTTTTCCTGGCAGCGCGCCTTCAGCCCCATCATTCGCCTGGGTTCGGTGGATATCTACCAGCGGGGCGGTTCGGCCAGCTACCTGGATGCGCGCCTGGATGCGCTGGCCTGGGGGAGCCGCGCGGGACGGCGCCTGGCAGCTCCGGCCACCGAGATTGACCACCTGCGCAACCGCTTCACCGGCGGGCGCTGGATTTTTGTGGATGCGGAACTGCCGGCCGATTTCTACAACAGTCCGGCGGGAAGGCGACTTATACCGATGCTGGTTTCGGCGGCCCTGCAGGGGAGCCAGGAGTTCACCGTTCACCCCACGCTGCCGCTCTACCTTCCGGGCGAACCGGTGCAACTGGAAGCGACATGGCAGGCTGCGACTCCAGCGGTGGCGCCGCTAGGCCTTAAGGTTACGATCCGGCCTGAGCAGCAGCCCGCCGCGGCCGTCAGCAAGACTGTTGCTTTTCCGCTTTCGCAACCGCTGGTGTTTCCCGCGCCTGCCAGCAAGGGGCTGCACATAATCGAGGCGGAATTGCTGGAAGGCGGCAAGGTGCGCGCGCAATATCGCTCCGGTTTCTGGATTCGCGACGAGGTGTATCTGCGAGCCGGGCCGCGCCTCAGCGTCAACCAGAATTACTTTGAGCTGAACGGGCAGCCGCTGGCAGTGCTGGGCACGACCTACATGGCCAGCGATGTTCAGCGCCTGTACTTCGAGCATCCCAACGTTTACGTTTGGGATCGCGACATGGGCCAAATCAGCGCCGCCGGCCTGAACATGATCCGCACCGGGTGGTGGACGGGCTGGGATAAGTTCTGCGATGAGAACGGACGCCCCTACGAGCGCACGCTGCGGACCCTGGAAGCCTACCTGATGACGGCGCGCCAACACGGCCTGCCGGTGCAGTTCAATTTCTTCGCTTTCCTGCCTGACGCTTTGGGCGGGGAGAACGCTTACCTCGATCCCCATGCGGTGCGCCGCGAGCGGACGCTTATCTCCTCCGTGGTGGCGCGGTTTCACGATGTTCCGTTTCTGGTCTGGGACCTGATCAACGAGCCCAGCTTCTCCAAGCACCTGTGGCAGATGCGTCCCAACGGCGATGCCATCGAACTGACGAAATGGAATGAGTGGCTGAACCGGCGCTATCCCGAGCGGGCGGCGCTGGCGGCAGCCTGGAATTTGCCGCTCGACCAGGTTCAGGGCACGCTGCCGCTGCCCACCGACGGCGAATTTCAGCAGCGCAGCATGTACGACGGACCGAATTCGCTCAAACTTTACGACTACTTCCTGTTCGCGCAGGAAAGCTTTGCCGATTGGGCGCAGGGAATGCGCGAAGCTATCCGCGCCACCGGCTCGCAGCAGCCGATAACCGTGGGTCAGGACGAAGGCGGCTACACCGACCGTCTTTCGCCCGCCTTCTTTGGTAAAGCGGTGGACTTCACTACCAATCACTCGTGGTGGCAGAACGATGCGCTGCTTTGGGATTCGCTGGTGGCCAAGCAGCCGGGCCTGCCCATGCTGATTCAGGAAACGGGGCTGCAGCGGGAACTGACGCTGGACCAGATTTCGCGGCGCACTTCGGAGAACGAAGCCGCCCTGCTGGAGCGCAAGCTGGCGCTGACGTTCGTGCAAGGCTCGGGCGCGCTGGAGTGGTTGTGGAACACGAACGCATACACGACATCGGGGAATGAGGCGCCGATCGGAGCGTTGCGGGCCGATGCCACCGAGAAGCCGGAAGCGGGCGTGCTGCGGGAGTTTGCCGGATTCGCTAAGCAGATCACGCTCAGCTTGCGGGACCCGCAACCGCCGGCGGTGGCGATTGTCACCTCGCAGGCGGGGCAGTTCTCGGTGATTCAAGACCTGCAGATCGAGGCGCAGCGTAACGCCGTGCGGGCGCTGGCATATGACAATCATCAACCGGCATACGTGATCGCCGAAAACCAGATCGCCAGGCTGGGCTCGCCGCGGCTGGTGATTCTGCCTTCACCGCAGGCGCTGACAGAGGTGACGTGGCAGGCGCTTCTGAAGTACGTGAATGACGGCGGAAATTTGCTCATCACGGGGCCGGTGGGGCGCAACGAGTACTGGCAGCGTGTGTCGCGGACGGCGGAGTTGAAGCTGGGCGCGCAAATCGGGCCCCTGACATTTCACAGCGCTGAAATGCAGCTGGGAAGCCGAACCGTGCCGCTCTCATTCGACCTGCAGAAGCAGAGCTGGCTGGAGGTGTTGCGGTTTCACAACGGCATGAGCCTGGAGCAGGTGGATCACGGCAAGGGGCGTGTTTTCTGGGCGGCTTATCCGGTGGAATTGGCGGAGGAGCCGGAGGCTGCCGACGCACTCTATTCCTACGTGTTGAGCCAGGTTGGGATTCAGCCGCCGTACGAGCTACAGCAGCCAGCGCACGGCGTGCTGATCTATCCCACGGTGCTGCAGAATGCGGTGCTGTACGTGCTGGAGTCGGAGAGCGCGGAGGCAGCAAACATTGATCTTCGCGATCGTCTGACCGGCGCGCACCTGGCGCTGACTTTGCCCTCGCAACGGGCCGCGCTGGCGCTGATCCGCAAGTCGGATGGGGCGGTCATCGCGAAGTATGGGTACTAGCGAGTAGCCGCCACTCGGATGTTCAGTCGTCCCTGACGGGACTCCGGTGCCGTGGTCCGCCCACCCGCCACTGAAGTGGCGGGCTACTTTCAGGCCGTCCCCTGGCGGGACGGCGCGGCCTAGGCTGAAAGCCGTGCCTGCGAGACGATTTATGAGATCGCTCGTACGAAGCTGGTGGTGGGCCACCCCGACGACGATACAGAGATCACCTGCTACCTGGCTAGGCTCTAATGTGAAGGCTTGCGGCCAAAAAAGCGGAAGCGGGACTTGGCGGTTTCCACGGCCACGTCAGTGAAACCTGCTGATTGCAGGCGTGCCGGCATGCTCTGGGGCGGCACCAGGACCATGGTGTCGAAGAGATGAACGAGCGGCATCATCAAAGTCCGGCAGCTATCGGTGCCGGCAAAGACACCGCCCGGCCGCAGCACACGCCAGACCTCCGCCAGGATGGAATCCTGCAGTTCCGGCGAAGGCACGTGATGGAGCATGGTGAAAGCCACGGCGCCGCTGAAAGAGCTGTCGGGAAAGGGCAGGGCGGCAGCGTCGGCATTTACGACAGTGACATTGCTGTGTGTAAAACGCTGCTGCAACCCGGTTACCAGTTTGGGGTCAATTTCCACGCAGGTGACGCGTTCGTGCGACTGGCGCAGCAGGTTCGTGGTCACACCCGGTCCAGGTCCAACCTCCAAAACATTGCTGCCCAGTTCTACGCCCGTGAGCGCCCAGGGCACAATATCTTCTATCACCGTGCGTTTCCAGTAGCTGGAGCCCAGAATCCAGTGGTGCAGCCGGTTCATGGCTCGCTCTCGCCTTTCACCATACCAGCCTCCAGAGTGAGCACAGTATTCTTCCGCCAATGATAGAAGAATGGAATGCCGGCCAGGATGACGGCCAGTCCCAGCGAGGAGCGCACAGGACGCACCAGCCAGAGATTCACGGTGAGAGCCACAGCCGCGATCAGAAAGATGAGGGGCGTCCAGGGGTAACCCCAGGTGCGGTAGGGCCGGGGCAATTCCGGCTCCCGTCGGCGCAGGCGCAGAAGCGCGAGCGCGACTAGGGCAAAAAAGATCCAGACAGCGAAGACGAACAGGGAATAGAGCTGCTCGAAGGTGCCGGTGAGCGCTAGCAGCGAGGCTACGCTGCCTTCCAGCAGGAGCGCGCCGCTGGGAGTGCGGAACCGGGGATGCAAGCGCCGAGCAAACTGGAAGAAGGCGCCGTCGCGCGCCATGGCGTAGGGAATGCGCGCGCCGGTGAGCTCCACCACGTGCAGCGCGCCCAGGGCAGAGATGGCCATGGCCACGGTGAGCCAGGCGGCGCCTTGGCGGCCGGCAAACGACTGCACCACGTCGGAAGCTACATGCTGCGATTGCGCCAGCTGCGCGAAGGGCAGCACGTGGAAGTAAACCACGTTGGCCAGCAGGTAGAGCCCGCCTACGGTGAGCAGCCCGAGAATGATGGCGCGGGGAATGTTTTTGTGAGGCTGCAGGATTTCTTCGCCCAGGTCGCCGAGGTCGTTAAAGCCGTTGTAAGCCCACATGGCGGGCACGAGCGCGGTGAGAAAGGCGCTGAGGGTGCCCAGACCCACGGGGGCGGCGACGGTAGCGGCGACCGCAGGCGCGTGCTTACCCATGGCAACGCCGAGGAGCACAATCAGAACTATGGCGCTTATCTTCAGCGAGGTGAGCAGCACCTGGATGGCCCCGCCCATGCGTACACTGAGATAATTGATGGCGGTGATGACCACAATCACAAGTGCCGCCAATGGCTGAGCTACCGTGAAGGTAAAAGTGTAGCCGACGAAATGTCCGGCAAACAGCGGGGCGGCAACCACGGGCAGTAGAAACCCCACAAAGCGCAGGAAGCCTGCCGCCAGCGTGGCCATAGCCACCGGCCGTTCCAGAAAGGAACTCATCCAGCCGAAGAGAAATCCCCAGAGCGGGCCCAGGCCGCGTTCCAGGTAAACGTAAGCCCCGCCGGCCTTGGGAAAAGCCGCGCCCAGTTCCGCGTAACAAAAAGCGCCGAAGAGCACGATGAGGCCGCCGACAATCCAGGCGGCAAATACCAGCGCGGCGGAGCCGACGGCGCGTGCCATGTCACTGCTGACCAGGAAGACGCCGGTGCCGATGGTGTCGCCGATCACGATGGCGATGGCCGACGACAGGCCGAGGCCACGGACCAGGCCGGCGGTTTCGAGGTGGGTGGAAGATTTCGCTCCAGTCGAAGACATGTGAAGGGTGCAGAGAGCCTACTATCGCGGTGGGAGCAGGTCAAACGGCGAGAATTTACGAATGACGATGGAAGATTGACGATTGAAAATCCGCGCCGGCGGCCCGTACTTACTATTGCCAACATCGCGGCGTGCAGGCCTTTCAATCGTCATTCTTCCATCGTCATTCTTAAATCGGTTCTGTGGCGCTATCATCAATCGCATGGCGCAGAAGACGATGCTCACGGAATTTCCCTGGACCGAGGATTACCGCGTTTCCGGTGTGGAAGATGTGCTCACGCCGGCGCTGGTGATCTATCCCGAGATGATAGCTTCCAACCTGGAGCGAACACTGGCGCTACTCGACGGCGATGCCAGCCGCTGGCGGGTTCACATCAAGACCGCCAAACTGGGTTACACGCTGCGCATGCTGGTGGAGCGTGGCGTCCGCCACTTCAAGTGCGCCACCACGCTGGAACTGCTGACCGCCTGCGAGCAGCGCGCCGAAGACGTGCTGTTTGCCTATCCTTCGATGGGCGCGAATGCGCGGCGGGTGCAGGAACTGGCGGCGCAGTTTCCCGGCGTGCGTGTTTCGGTGCTTGCCGAAAATGAAGAGCAGATAAGGCAATGGCGCGGCAGCCGTGTAGGAGTCTTCCTCGATATTAATCCCGGGATGAATCGAACGGGTATTGAGCAGAACTCCGTGGCTGAAGTTGTGACTCTGGAACGTGCCATCCGCACCGCCGGCCTGGAGTTCCGCGGGCTGCATTATTACGACGGTCAGCTCGGCGGTTTGGAACTGGGGGAGCGCACCCAGGCGGCGCACCGCGGTTATGAGCAGTTGATGAAGATCGTGGACGCGCTCGCGAATGCCGGGGCCGAGGCGCGGGAGGTGATCACTGCCGGCACACCCAGCTTTCCCTGCTCGCTTTCGTTTGCCGGTTTCCGCGGCCGGAGCTTTGTGCACCGGGTATCGCCGGGAACCATTGTTTATTGCGACGCCACCAGCCTGGCGCAGTTGCCTTCTGAGTACGGCTACCGGCCGGCGGCGCTGGTGGTGGCGCGGGTAGTCAGCCGACCGCGTGCCGGGATCGTGACCTGCGATGCGGGTCACAAGACGGTTTCCGCCGATGCCGGAGTGCCCACCTGCGTGGCGCTCGGCCATGCGGAATTGACACCCCTTTCACCCAGCGAGGAGCATTTGCCGTTTTCCGTGGCATCAGGAGCGCCCGGTCCGCAGCCCGGAGATGTTCTTTATCTTCTGTCGCGGCACGTGTGCCCCACGGTGAACAACTTTGATCGCGCACTGCTGGTGCGCAAGGGGGAGATTGAGGCGGTGGAGAAAGTTTCGGCCCGCGGAAGGGAAGCGCCGCTGGCGGTTGCGGAGCCTGCCGTACGGTGCCGCCCCTAAAGGGGCTGGCGATGATTTGTGGCTGGTTACCAGGGCTGACGCCCTGGGCTACATTCTGTTTCGCCCTGCCGTGCTGGCGCGTCGGGAGGGCGAGTTCTGTGCTACTCCCAAATGCCACGTTGGTGCACCAGTGGTGCGCTGAGCGCGGCCTGGTGCCACCGCGACTGAGGGCGAGACGCCCTCAGGACAGCCGGCGCTACGAGGTGGTGAGGGCGCCCGCGCCACAAGGTTGGCGGTAGTGCCGTTTTCAGGGTTGCTCGAGTTGCTGCAGTCGCTGCGCTTCGCTTTGCTCGTGCCGCGCTTTCACTTCATCGCCCAGAACGGTGTACACATTTCCCAGAAACTTGTGGGCGTCCGCTGACCGCGGTTGCAGTTCGACCGCCCTTTTCAGATAAGGCAAAGCTTCTGCCGCCTGATCCTGTACGGCAAGCAGGCGTCCCAGCAGCAGGTTGGCTCTGTAATTATCTGGATTAATCTTCAGAGCCGCGCGGTATTCACTCATGGCGTCTGGAATCCGGCCGCTCTCCTCGTAGGCAGAGCCCAGATAGAAATGGAGCGCGTCGGAGTTCGGATCCTGGGACAGGGCCGCTTGCATCTGTTTTGCCGAACCCACCCAGTCGCCGGTTTCACCCAGGGCTGCCCCCAATTCGTAATGTGCTTCGACCGAATCCGGCGCCAGCTCAACCGCCTTCCGCAGCCAGGGTAAAGCCTTCGTGTATTCCCCCAGGCTGTTCCAGGCGCGGCCTAATTGCAGATTGGCGATGGGGATATCAGGCTCCGCCTGAAGCACCTGTTCAAAAAGTGGGATGGCCTCGCGATAGTGCTGCTCATCCGCCTCCAGCAAAGCCTTGTGCAGAGCGTTGGAAATCCCCACCTTTTCTTTGGGATCGGGAAGGCGTTCCTTGTCTTCCGCTGTTGGCTTGCCGGTCGCGGAAGTTACGTAGCCCAGCGCTTGCAGTTGCGCCGCCTGTTTTGGCGTGAGTGCCACCTGCGCACCGCCGGCGCGGCTGGTCTTGCGCCGAAAGGCCGCAAGTTGCGCCGCCATCGCGTCCGCAACGGCAGGCGAAGCGTTGGCCAGATTATGCGCGTCTTCCGGGTCGGCGGATTGATCGTAGAGTTCGCGTTCCGGGGCATCAATGTACAGGTATTTGCCCGCCCGCCAGGAGCGCAAGGAACTCCAACCGAAGGCGCGATGCGGGTAATCGGTTTCGGCATATTCTGCGCGGTCTGCAGGCGCAGTACCGCGGGCGTCCGTACCTGGTTTCACCAGGGGCATCAAGGATGCGCCCTGCATGGCCGAGGGCGCTGCAATCCCAAGTTCCTGAAGCAGGGTGGGTGCGATATCCACCAAGCCGACGCGGCTTTCGATCAGCCGATGAGCCGAGCGCTCCCCGGGCAGCTTGATCAGCAGTGGGACATGTAAAGTGTCGTCATAAAGAAACAGTCCATGGCTCAGTTCTCCGTGTTCTCCAAAGGCCTCACCATGGTCGGCTGCGACCACAAACAAGGTCTGGCGGTATAGGCCTCGGGTGCGCAGGGCCGTCAGCAACCTGCCCACGGCAGAATCAACATAGGCGATCTCGCCGTCGTACGGCGCGGCGGTGTAGCGGGACTTAAAGGGCGGTGGCGGATCGTAGGGATCATGCGGGTCATAGAAATGCAGCCACAGGAAGAAAGGGCCATGCGAATGCTGATTGAGCCACGCCAAGGCCTGCTCCACCACCGCCATTCCCCGCCGTTCGATGCTGTGATAGCGATCTTCCCCTGGCCGGCGAGCATGAAAGGGCGCGTCGTAAGTGTCGAAGCCGCGATCGAATCCCGGGGCTGACGCGCTCTTCGGGTCCAGGACTTGCGAGCCCACAAATGCCGCCGTGTGATAGCCGTGTGCGCGAAGAATCGCGGGAAGGTAGGGCAGATCCTTGTCCAGCGGCGACCCCAGATCCCGCACGTGATTAAACTGCGGGTAAGTGCCCGTCAGGAGGGTGGCGTGCGACGGCGTGGTTAAGGGAACCTGCGAGTAAGCGCGGGTGAATACGACAGCGTGCCGGGCAAGGGAATCCAGGTTGGGCGTCAGACCGCGCTTGGAACCATCGAAGCCAATTCGATCGGCCCGTGTCGTATCCAGCGTGATAAGTACAATGCTGGCCGGTTGGGCCCAGCCTATCAGGGAACTGCCGGCCACGAGAACCAGCAATGTCAGCCACTTGCAAAAGATGGTAGGAACCCGTACCTCCATGGAAAACCTGCTGGATCGGGATTTTACACCGGCGCAGGCCGGTCTCGTGTCGGTCAGGGAAGGACTATGCTGGTCACTTCGTGAGCCGCGTGGGCGTGGGCACCGGCGTTTATACGCTGGGTTCGCCGGGCGAGATCGAGTTCGGACTGGACATCAAGTTTTAGTTCGGATGCAACGGGCAATTCCCACCGCCAGTTCCGCAAGGGGCTGGCGGTTTTTTCTTTTCCGCCGCAGTGAGAAATGGGCAGGAAGATTCGTATCGGGCTATGACCTCCGTCATGCCGATAACCGCTCGCTTGAAAGGCTCGCCTTCAGGCGCTGAGGGCCAAACACAGCGGCTAAAGCCGGGCCGTCTCCGCAGCCTGTGCGGCACGACTGAAGTCATGCCCTGATACGAATCTTCGCGTTCAAATCAGAGTCCATTCGCGGACGAGGGGGACAGCGCCACCTGTTCGCTTGCGCACATTTACGAATATTTGCGACTGAGCGGCCATTCGAAAAGCTTTGAAGCGAATCGCAAAACAGCGCTATAATCGCTCGCCATCGGAGGGCAGACCATGGCTCTGGGCAATCAGCCGTTTGGCGGCGCCAGCTACGTCACCCTGCAGGGCACCGGCTATCTGCTGGGCGGGCCCAGCAGCTTGAAGGTTTCCTACTCCATTGACATGCAGCACCGTCTGGAGGAGCGTTCTCCTCTGCCTCCGGTGCTGCGTTCCCAGGCTTGGGGAGTCATGGATGCCGACCAAGTGGCCCTGGTCAGCATCCCTGAATCGCAAAACCCTCGCCTGCGCCTGCAGGACGGGCGCGTGGTGAGGATCCGCTTTATCTCCGGCAATCACTTCGCCCTGATGGGCGACCTCGACTAAAATGCGGAAGAAAAAGGCGAGCCGCCCCGGCCCGCCCCTTCTGGTGTAAGCGCCGTAACAGCTAGGCCGCTTTGGCCTCCAGATTGATGCGCTCCGAAAGGCTGTTCAGGATGCGGTCGGCCTCCTTCTCTTCGTCGAGGGTTTGCTGCAGCAGTTGCGCCCAGTCGTTGTGGCCGAGCAGGCGGGCGTAGGTGCGTACCGTGCCGTAGCCTGCCATCTCATAGTGTTCCACCCGTTGCGCCGCGGAGATGATGCCGGCGTCGCGCACCTCGGGTTCAGCGTCCTCTTTCATGATCTCCTCGCCTTCCTTGATCACGCCCTCCATGCCCTTGCACTTGCGGTCCTCGCGGTCCGCCTTGGGAAGCTGGTCGAAGATCTGGTCCAGGCGGCGGACCTGCCCGCGGGTTTGCTGCAGGTGCTGGTCCAGAGCGTTCTTCAAGTCGGGTGAGGAAGATTTCTCAATCATCTTGGGCAGGGCCTTGATGATCATGTTCTCGGCGGAATACAGGTCCTGTAGTTCCTGCACAAATAGCTCGCGTAACGATTCCAGTTTCATGGCTGCGCTCCTCTCGTATGAAAGTTGGGGTTGAAATACCGTCGGGCTTGGCTAGTAGGAAGAGGGCGGGGAAGCGTAGGTTGTCCTTGGTGCTCTGAGCCGGAACGCTGCTGCCGCTGCCCCCCAAGCGGCACCGGAGTTATTCTTCGCTCAATAATTTGCCCAGGGTAGGCTTGTGCTTCTGCTCCGCCGGCTTCTTGCGTTGCGGTTCGCGGCGCGTGGGCGGCGGCGCGCCAATATGCTCGCGGGCTGCGGCCTTCACCGCCTGAACGGCCCGAAATTTGCGTGCTTTCTTTTTGGGCACGTGTTCCGGATCCCACGCGAGCTGGAAGCCCGCCCGTACTCGCAATTATGCAATAATCAAGTGAAATGGCACTCGACGAACGCGCTTTTTTTGATGAAAAGCTGGAGATGAAGCCGGCTACCCTGAACTGTCCCCACTGCAGGCAATCGGCCGAGTACGAGCTGGGCTGGTTCGTGCGCACCAAAAAGGCGCAGATGCCGCGCGGCGCCGATGAGCGCGACCGCGCCCGCTACGCCAAGCTGCGCTCCTATATGCTGCGCCGCGACGATATGACCGCCTGCAAGAATCCGCGCTGCCGCAAGCGTTTCGAAATCTCCGGCGTGCAGTCGGTGGTTTTCGTAGAGTAGGCGCCCTGTGTTGTCTCGCAAGTGGAGGCGAGCCGCGCTCGCCCGGACAGCCGAGGGCGGCTGTCCCCACACGATTGACCGAGTGGTCGAAGCTCCCCGCGATTCTCAAAAGCATCGCAGGTCATTTATACTGGCAAGTTTCCCCGGCCATCGCAGGCGACATACGCGATGGCTCCCCCGCAGTGCGAGGTGAGCATTGAAGATCCTGGTTTGCATGAAGCAGGTGCCGCAGAAGGATGCGCCGCTCAAGCTCAACGAGTCCGGCACCTGGATTCGCGAGGACGTCTCCTACGAGGTCAATGAGCCCGACGCCTACGCTCTGGAAGAGGCGCTGCGGCAGAAAGAGAAGCACGGCGGGGAAGTGGTGGTGATCACCGCCGGCCCGGCGCGCGCCCAGCAGGTGCTGCGCGAAGCCCTGGCCAAGGGCGCCGACCGCGCCATTCACCTGGAGGACCCCGCCTTCGTTGGCCTGGACGCCATCAACACGGCGCGTGCTTTCGCCGCTGCCATCAAGGACGAGAAGTTCGAGCTGATTTTCACCGGGCTGCAATCGGATGACTACGGCTACGCGCAAACCGGGGTAATTCTGGCGGAATTGCTGGGCTGGCCGCACGCCACCATCATCATGCAGATTGAAAAGTCAGATGGCGGAATCAAGGTAAAGCGCGAGCTGGAGGCCGGCTACTTCCAGTTTGTTGACATGCCTTTGCCCGCGGTGCTGACCATCCAGTCAGGCATCAACAAGCTGCGCTACGCCACCCTCATCGGCATCAAGCAGGCTAAGAACAAGCCGCTGCGCAAGGTGGCGCTCCCCGAAGTGCAGGGCGCGCTTTCTTCCAACCTGCTGAAACTCGAACGGCTCTACGTCCCGCAGAAGACGAAAAACACCGAGGTGCTGCAGGGCAGCGGCGGCGAAATCGCCAAGAAGCTGGCGGAGAAGCTGCGCAACGAAGTACGCGTGCTGTGAGGCTTTCGCTGGTGAGATGGGTTTTGAGGAGTGCGTGTCCGCGGCTTTCTGTTTCTGCCGGGACGCATCTAGGAGACTATGGGCTACTTTGTTAAGGGATACAAAGACCGCGGCGACCAGGCCATGGACACGCAGCGACTGGGCGCCATCCTGATCGCCATCGGCTGGCAGATCATCGTCTTCGATCTGCTGGTGGGAGTGTGGATCTGGGTGGGTTTCCGCGGCGGCTCGTTTTTCTGGTTGTGGTGGGTGGTGGGAACCGGGATAGTAGCCCTGTTTCTGCTCTGGTTCGGCAATCACAAGCGCGCGGTAGGCGAGCGCATGCTCGCGGAAACCGTGCGGGGATAGACAGTCAGCCTCCCCCCGGGGCTGCTTAAACGGCTGTAGCCGCCTTGATGCGCACGAACAGCAAGTGAACTCTTATGGCTGACACTATTCTGGTTGTGGTCGAGCAGCGCGAAGGCAAGCTGAACCGCGTTTCCTGGGAAACGCTCACCGCCGGGCAGGCCATGGCCGCGCAAACCGGCTGGGCTCTGGAAGCGGCCGTTCTCGGCAGCGGCATCGGCAATATCGCCGGCGAAGTTGCCGGCAAGAAGGTGGGCAAGGTCTATGCGCTTGACTCCCCAAGGCTTGAGCCCTACACGCCTGATGCCTTCGCGCATGCTTTGAAGCAGTTCCTCGGGACGCGCCAGCCCCGCCTGGTGCTCATGCCGCACACCTACCAGGTGCGCGACTTTGCTCCCAAGCTGGCCACTGCGCTGGGGCGGGTGCTGATCAGCGACTGCATCGGCTACAAGCACGAGGGCGGACGCTTGCTTTTTACCCGGCAGATGTTCCAGGGCAAATTTGCCGCCGACGTTTCCTTCAGCGGCGAGCCGCCCTGGTTTGTAACTTTCCAGAACGGCGCTTTCCGCGGCGATAAGGTGGAAGCCGGCGCCGGCGCTGCCCCTGTCGAAACCGTGCAGGCCGAGATTCCCGATGGCGTCATCCGCAACCGGCCGCACGAGACGTTTAAGGAAGCGAAACAGGCGGTGGACCTGACCCAGGCCGAAATCATCGTGGCCGTTGGCCGCGGCATCAAGGAGCAGAAGAACATCGAGCTGGCCAAGCAACTGGCCGATGCGCTGGGTGGTGAGATTGCGGCCTCTCGCCCCATCTGCGACGCTGGCTGGCTGCCCATGGACCGTCAGATCGGCTCTTCGGGCCAGACTGTGGCGCCCAAGCTTTATCTCGCCCTGGGCATCAGCGGCGCTATTCAGCATATTGTGGGCATGAAGGGCTCGCGCACTATTGTGGCTATCAACAAAGACGCCGAGGCGCCCATCTTCGAAATCGCCGACTATGCCGCCGTCGGCAATCTGTTCGAAATCGTTCCCCCGCTGATTGAGGAAGTGAAGAAAGCTAA
>JBLMXE010000278.1:0-5581 GCA_050257615.1 Chlamydiota bacterium
CCCACGCCATGGCCACCAGACCGTGTCCCAGGAGAAGAACGGAGAGGACCAGGCCGGTGCGCAGGGCGAGGGCGGCCAGTTCGGCGCTGACCATCAGGTCATAGCGCAGGTTGGCGATTAGCAACCCGGTGAAGACCCGCGACGGGAAGCTGAGCGCGGTGCTGACACCGAGAATCAGTATGATTTGCGAGAACAGGGCAGCGTCGCCTGCGCTTCGGGCAACCCAAGTTGCGCAAGCCGCCACCGCCCCACTGAGGAGCAGGACGAGCACCCCCACCACCAGAAAAAATCGCAGGCTGGCGGCCACCACGCCGTTGCACGCTTCGCGATCGCCACGCCCCAGGGCCACCGCGATGTGCTGGCACACTGCGGGGGTCAGCCCAAAGTCGAGCAGCCCGTAGTAGCCCAGCAGGGTCGCCACCAGCGCCCACAGACCATACATCCTGTCTCCCAGCGTGTGCACGATGAAAGGCATCATCACCAGGGAGACGGCGGTAGTAATAAGAAAACTCAGTACCCGGAAAGCGGAAGCCGTGGTTAGTTGGCGCGCGTTGGGGACCATGGGAGATCACGCACAACCACGGACAAGAACTGTGCCGTGCCTGCCCGACTCATATGGCGCTCTTGCGGGGCTGCGACAGTTGGGAGCGATGCGCTCTCTCACGCAGCCTGGCCGCGTAGCAGGGATTCGTATCAGGGCATGGCTTCAGCCATGCTGATCAGAGCCGCTAGCTAGAGAGATGCGCCTACAGGCGTTGGGAACAAAGCGCAGCGGCTGAAGCCGGATCTTCTGAAATGTCTCTCTTTCGGCACGCCTGAAGGCGTGCCCTGATACGAACCCGTGAGAATGCTGAACTTACTCTTGTGTCCAGAAATGGCTGATCTCCCCCAACGGCCAGAAGTCCGCCGCAATCGGGCCGGGAAAGTGATTGTAGGGGCCCGCATCCCAGGCGCTGCAGGCGGAACGCGGGTCGCCCAGTTTGTCCGCGTTCAGCGGCGCAAGGGCATGATAGGAAAGATTGGCGCCCGTATTGATTGCCGGCGAGCCGGGTTGCGGACGGCCGTCTGCATCCAACTTCAGATCAGCGCTGATCAGCGAATGTGCGCCCTCCCCGGAGGCCGCCTTCCACTGCTCGAAGGTGTAATAAAACGTGCTGCCGCTCTTCCAGTTCTGCCCCGGACCGTACACGTTGTGGTCCAGGCCGCGGTCCACGAAAGTCGTGCCCGCCGCCAGCGAGACTAGGCCGGAGCATTTGCCCACAAGGTTATTTCGAACCGCAACGCCGGTTCCACTGGCGGCCAGGCACAGCCCGGAAGTGCCGGTTCCGCCCAGAATCAGGTTGTTGTAAATCGCAATTTGGTCGCCTCCCGCGCAGAACACTCCATTGTTGAAGTATTTGTCCGCCGGCGTGAGCATCACGTTGTTGAAGAAAAATGAATTGCTGATGGCGCCGGTGGCGTAAATGAACGAAGTCGCGTTGACGCCGGGATCGCCGCCAAACCGATTGTTGTAAACCTGCACATCGTGGAAGGTCGCGCCGTTCAGCGCGTAAAGATGAATGCCGTCGTGGTGAAAGGTGTTGCTGGTGGTATCCCAGTTGGCAAAGTCGTGGCAGTCATTGTCGTGAATGCGGGCCGCAACCAGCGCGTAGCCGGCGCCATTCGCCGCAATAGTTATGCAGTGGTTGGTGTTGCTGGAATCCAGGTTGTACATTTCCACGCTGTCATCCGCCCCGCTCACGGAAATCGTGAAGCAGCCGCTGGCATGGCTGCAGCTCATGTGGTGCATGGAAATACCGGGGCCGGAGACGGTGAGTCCATCGGCCCCGATATCGTCTGAGGCGAGCGAGTGCACGTAGATGTTGCGCAAAGCCAAATTCTTGAATTCGCAATGATTGCAAGGCCGCCCGTAGAGCGCCGTGTGCCGGTCCCGATGGCCAAGCGTGCTGCCGTTATCCGTTTCCTCCAGCATGCCGTTGCTGCCGCCGTCGAACACCAGGTAGCTCCTGCCGCTGAATAATATGCAGGACCCGCTGCCGCAGGTGGGCACGCTAACCTTGGCATTGGGTTCCCATTTCAGGGTGATGGGCTGGCCACTGGCTCCGCTTCCGCGGAACGTCAGGTAGTCATAGGTAGAGCCATTGAAGGTGGTCATCACGCCGCACAGGTGTACGGTGGTGCCGGGACCGATCTGGACCGCGCCACTGCCCCAGTTGGCGGCGTCGTTGAAAAAGCTATAGGCGAAGGCGTTGGCACAATCGGCGCCATCGCCGCGCCCCGCCGTGTTCTGGGCGAGGTAGATATCCTTGGCCGGACAAATTGCCGTTAAAGCCAGGGCCAGCCAGCAAGTGGTCAAAAATGTCCGCATTACGGGGACCTCACTGAGAAACAGCTACCAGATTGAAAACGCGGGCCGGGTCCAGAATCTGGGCATCCGTATTCACCGGTCTGCCGGTCTCGGCAATGACGATACGAAAGTCCCGCAAAGAAGCCAGAAAAGCCAGGCAAGCGTTGGGAGCTATGCCAGTGCGCCGGCAGACCAGAGGATGTGCCTCCAGAGTGAGCACGCAGTGCGCCGCCCGGCATATGGTTTCGCGCGCGCCCTGCAGCACGTGCAGTTCTTCGCCTTCCACGTCGAGCTTGAGCAGCACGTTTCCTCCGAATATCCCCAGGCTATCCAGAGTCATCACCGGAACGCCCTCCTCGGCAGGGACCAGAAAACAGGCATGATCGCCGAGGTCATAGGCGGGAGCCAGCAAGTTGCCGCGCCCGGTGTAGTTGCTGACCGCCGCCATATGCACCTCGGGACGGGGGAATTGATTGAGGTTGTAACGCAGCACCTGCTCCACCCTGGTGTTGGGTTCGAAAGCCACGACGCGTCCGATCCGGTCGCAGCGCGCGCACAACAGCGCGGTGAACAGCCCGATGTCAGCGCCGCAGTCGAACAAAGTCACGTCGCTGAAAGGAGCCAAAGCGGCGCAGCAGGTTCGAATCAGGTCCTGTTCATAAGCGAGAATGTCCTGCAGTTCCCAGGCATTCTCCATGCGGTTGATGGGGACCGCAATGTTGACCGTGGGGGAGAGTGGATAGAGCACCAGGCAGCCGCCGTGCATACGCTGCCACACCAGCAGCATGCGATGCGCTCCGCGCACGTGGTGCCGCTTGAGCGCCTTGAAGCAGCGGAATAGAAACGGGGGAGGCGCATTCCGCGGGTTTGCAATGGTGGAGATCGGATCCATGGATCTGATGGGAAAAATCTGCTCGCAACCGGAATCAGCGAATGGCTCAGGCGCGCAACCTTTGCTGGGCTGAAACCGCGGGGTACATTTCGATGGCCGGTGCGGGCCGCGCTGGGGGAGCGCCCAGGGCACGTGCCCATGCTTCCAGACCCAGGCTCCAGCGCAGCACCCGCGTCCATTTTCGCGCGCCCGCCTGCCACCTTGACCGTGCTTCGTGGCCGGCCGCCAGCCACAGCCCGCCACAAGCCAGGAGCCGGCAAACCGCGGCCAGGGCGGTAGTTGCGCGGTACATCGCGGCATAGGCACGGCCACGGGTCGCCAGCAGAAATTTCCACACCGATTCCCGCATTAGCACCGCCGGAAACGCGCCATCATCTTGCAACCGCGAGCTGCGCCCGCCATGATGGATCACCACCGCATCGTGCAGGTAATAAGTTTTCCAGCCCAGCCTCCGCGCCCGGCAGCAGAGGTCAACGTCCTCGGCGTACATGAAGTAGGCCGGGTTGAAGAGTCTGGCCTTGGCGAAAACTTCGCGCCGCACCATCAGGCAGGTGCCGGGCGCTACCTCCGCGGCAACCGGTTCATGCAACGCCGGCGCCACCGCGTCAAAGCCCCACCACCGGGGAAACATGCGGCGGCTGAAGGAGGTGTCCAGCAGTTGATTCAGAATTGTGGGAACGCAGCGCATGCAGTTCCACTGCGTGGAAAGGTCCGGCCCCACCAGCCGGGGACCGACGATGCCGGCATTCGGCATGACGTCCAGCACGTTCAGCATGCGCCCTATTCCGTCGTCCACAACCTCGGTGTCCGGATTCAGGAAAAGGAGATTTCGCCCAGCGGAGAAGGCAAAGGCGAGATTGCTGGCGGCGGCAAAGCCCAGATTCTTGGGCGATTGCAGGAAGCGCGCCTGCGGAAAATGCTGCCGCAACATCTCTGCGCAGCCGTCATAAGAGCCGTTATCAATCACCAATACCTCAAAATCGAAGCCCCATCTGGCGGAGAAAATGCTGTCCAGGCAAGCGCGCAGATACTCCGCCGAATTCCAGTTGACAATGATGATCGAGAGCTCAGGAGGGCGCGTCATGGAGTTGGTCGCTCGAGAGCAGTGGGTGCCGATGCAACTGGGTGTGCATCGCTGCCAGCCTCTTGTGTGCAGCAAGCAGGTCGCGGAGTTCTTCTACGACGTGCCATTGCTGAACATCTTCCAGCTGCGGGTACATGGGAAGGGAGAGCACTTCCGCGGCCAGGCGCTCCGCAACGGGAAAATCACCGCTCTTGTATCCCAGCTGCTGAAACGCGGCCTGGCAGTGGATAGGCGCCGGATAGTGGACCGCCACGCCAATGCCGGCTTGCCCAAGGCAGTCCAGGAGAATGTTCCGCTCTGGCACGCGAATCACAAACAGGTGGCAATTCGAGCGCGCATATTGTGGTTCATAGGGTAAGCCTATGTTGTCACATTTGGCGAAAAGTTCGCGGTAGCGCGCTGCGATTCGCCGACGCTGCTGGTTCCACTCCCGCAGCCGGCGCAGCTTGACCAGCAAAATGCCGGCCTGGATGGCATCCATGCGGCCGTTGTAGCCCTCGATGGCGTGTTCGTATTTGCGCACTTGACCGTGATCGCGCAGCATGCGTACCTGGCGCGCGATCTCGTCATCATTCGTCGTGACCGCGCCCGCCTCCCCGCAGGCGCCCAGGTTCTTGCCGGGGTAGAAGCTGAAGGCGGCGGCGCGTCCCAGGCAGCCTGCCGGCAGCCATCTGTTGGCGACGCGCGAGAAATACTCCGCCCCGTGCGCCTGGCAGGCATCCTCAATCACGGCCAGGTGATGGCGCTCGCCTATTTCCAGAATCGGATCCATGTCGGCCGGCTGGCCATACAGGTGCACCGGTACGATGGCGGCCACTCGCCGGCCGCTGCGGCGGCTGACCAAATTACCGTGGCGATCCCGTTCACAACGCCTTTCCAGGTAGGCCTGCAATTGCACCACATCCAGGTTGCGGGTGCACGGGTCCACGTCTACAAATTCAGGGACGGCGCCGGTCTGGGATATAGCCTCGGCGGTGGCGACGAACGAGTTGGGCGCCGTAATTACCGCGTGACCGGAGCCGATTCCGGCCGCCAGCAAGGCGAAGCGCAGAGCATCCGTGCCGCTGCTCACCGCAATGCAATGCCGGGTGCCGCAGAACTCCGCAAACGCGTCCTCAAATTGCAGCACCATGGGGCCATTGGTAAAGGTCGCGGTGCTCAAGGCCTGGCGGACCACCGCCAGAATTTCATCTTGCAGTTCGCGATGCGGGCTGATGAGATCGAGGAATGGAACTGGGGATGTGAGTATCATGGTCGC
>JBLMXE010000279.1:0-6812 GCA_050257615.1 Chlamydiota bacterium
ACATCAGCTACTCCACCAGCTGCAGCGGCGGGACAACGTTTTTTGTCGAGTTCGATAATCAGGTCGTGATCAGCGGAGGCAGCTTCAGCGCGGCGGGCGATTCCGGTTCCCTGGTAGTGAACTCCAAGACCGCACAGCCGGTGGGCCTGCTCTATGGCGGCGACAGCACCAGCACGGTGGCGAATCCCATTGGGCCGGTGCTGAGCGCGCTGGCGGACAGCAAAGGCAACGTGCCCACCATGGTGGGCGGCGCGCAACACGCCATTGTGTGCCCCAAACTGGCGGCAGCGGCTCCTGCGAGCGCCGAGATCACCGTGGCGCCGGCGGAGGTGGCGCGCGCTACAGAGGCGGCCAATCGCTACGCCACGCGGCTGATGGCCAACACAGACGTGGCGGGGGTGGTCGTGGGCCGCAGTCACGACGCACCGGGCAGCGCGGCTGTTGTTATTTACGTCAAGTCACTGCCCCAACCCGGAACGTTTCCGGTGCAACTGGATGGAGTGAGGACGCGGATCGTCTCCGCCGCTTCGATCCAGGCGCAATCTCCCGGCACCAGGGTTTCCGAAACGGAAGTGGAACGGGTAGTTGCGGTAAAAGAGCAGCGGGCACAGGAGCTGATGCGCGGCAATCCCGCCATTTTTGGAGTAGGGGTGGGGGCCAGCGAGGACAGCCCGGGCGAGGCCGCCCTGGTTCTGTTTGTGGATAAGGATATGACCTACACGCCGCCGCCCGCGCTGGACGGGGCGCGCGTCAAGGTGGTGCGCAGCGACCGTTTCCGCGCCTGGGGGTGGAACGAGCGGGGGCAGCGGCACGCGTGTTCCCTGCCGCGACGGGCAGCGTCGAAGCACTTAGGAATTGACGATTGAAGATTGATGATTGACGATTGAACACCACTCCGCATGGCGCTAGGTGCGACGCCCCATCAACTTACGGCTGTCAACCTTAACCAGATTCTTATTGATAGCTGCACACGTAATGTCCTTCAGGGAAGTCGAAACACAAGGTCCCTCGACTCGGGCTTGTCTCGCAAGCTCGACCCGCCCTCGCTCGGGATGACAGACCGATAAGGATGACACTCAAGGACATTACTTAGGCAGCCATCAATAAATCGTCAATCGTCAATCATCAAATCGTCAATTAATGAGGCGGAAAAACGCTGTATTTTGGAGCGGGCATGGGACGGTTGCCCATGCGGTCGCGCCAGAGGATGGCGTTCAAGCGCTGTGCCGGAGCAGCGTCGGCGTGAGTGAAATCCATCTTCAGCGATTCCTCGGCTCCGGGAGCGCCAGCCGTGTTCATCTGGTAAATCAAGCCATTGTTCCGATTGCGGTAATCGGCCTGGAAAGGTGGCTGGCCGGGCCCGCCGAACAGCGGCGCCATAAGAGGAGCGAGCGCGTCGTTGTTGTTCATGGGAGGCAGGCCGAGCAGCGCTTCCATGGTGTGGACGACGCTGACCGTGGTGTAGAAGTGGTGATCCACGTAGGGACTGGCGGCGGACCCCGGGGAGTACTTGCTGATCACGAAGGCGATGCTGCGGTGGGCGTCCACGTGGTCGGCGCCATCCTGGGCGTCATCTTCCAGCACAAAAATTGCCGTGTCATCCCAGTAAGGGCTGTGCGAGACGGCTTCCACGACGCGGCCCAGGGCCAAGTCGTTATCGGCCACGGCGGCGGCAGGCGTGGGCATGCCCGGGTGTGTGCCGGCGGTGTGGTCATTGGGCAAGCGCAGCAGGACAAAAGCCGGCAGCTGCTCCCCTTTGCCTTCCTGGCGGGCGCGGACGAACTGCCGATATTCCTTAAGAAATTCATCGGCCCGCAACTGGTCGGGATAGTCAACGCGAAAATCGGCGTAGTTGGGATCGAAGTGGCCGCGCAGTTCCTCCTTGGTAGGCACATCGCGGGCGAGGACGGGGATGGGCCAGGGCCAGGGGCTGGGTGATCCGTGGAGCGGTTCGCCCTTGTTGACTCGCGTCTTTTGGCAGGCTTGACCGGGTTCCAGGGGGGTGCCCAGGCGCGGCGACGCCGTGCTTCCCTTCTCCCCGCACCAGATGCTGGCGACGTACTCGCCGTAGTGCCGATAGCTGAGGCCCTGCCGTGCCAGATTCCCCCACAGGTATCCAGTTTCCGGCTCGTTGACGTCGGGCTCGCCGTGTTCCAGAGGAAACTCGCCCGCCACCTCACCCTCATAGTCGTAAGTGCGCTCCTGGCTGCGATAGGCGAGTTGCCAGGTCTTCTCCGTGTAATCGGAGGTGATGCCGGCGGTGGACCAGACGTGGCCATCGCCGGAGACTTCGCCGCTGTCGTAGAAGTTGTCTAGGATGCCGAACTGGCGAGCCAGGGCATGTTCGTTGGGAGTGATGTCTTCGCCGAACATGGTAAGCGAGGGGTCGCCGTCGCCGGGCTTAAGGTCGCCCAGGATCTGATCGTAGGTGCGGTTCTCCTTGATGATGTAGATGACGTGGCGAATGGGATTCTTCCCGGAACGAAACATGATCCGGCCAGGATCGCTCTTCATCAGGTTGCTCTGTTCGACCTCGCGCGTGAGTTCGGCCAGTTGCGGCTCGGCCTGGCTGATGCTCAGGCGCGCAATGGAGCCATGCAGCAGGGTGGGAATGTAGCCGCGATCACTGCCCCGAGGCATGTGCTGGGCATTGGGGCCGGTGCCTTCGCCCTTGCCGCTGGCAACCAGAAGATCGTCGCCGTGAACGGCCACCGCGGTGGGATACCAGTCAGTGGGGATGAAGCCCAGTGCGGGCTGAGGAGTAGCTTCCTCCCTCATACCCGGCTTGAGGCCGGAGATGTCGAATACCGCGACCGCGTCGGAAGATGCGTTGGCCACGAATAGCCGCTTGCCATCGCTGGACTCCGCCAGAGCGTTGGGAAATGTGCCACCGAATTTCTGTTGCGGCAGGCGGGTGGAGAGCAAGCGCAGCAATTTACCGCGGGCGGCGTCCAGCACCGCGACAGCGTCGCTGTTAGAGAGAGCCACGAAGAGCAGCTTCTGGTCCGCGCTCAACAGCATAGCGGTGGGGTGGGAACCGGCCTGGGTAGCGGACTTGGGCTTCAGCAGCGCAATCCGGCGAATCACTTTGCCGCGATCGAGATCGAGTTCGGCCACTTCCGAGGCGTTCCATAAAGTACAGAAGGCGCGCCGGCCATCGCGGGTCACAACCACGGTATAGGGGAAGGCCGAGGGTAGTTCCCTGCCTTCGTTCAAGTCAAAACGGAGCAGCAGCTTGCCTTGTTGGTCGAGGAGCACGGCGTCGTCGGAGAGGTTGTCGGCCACGAGTAATTCTTCCTGGTTCTCGCGAGAAAACGCGGCAATCCCCGCGGGATAAGGGATGGCTTGTCCGGCGGGCACGTTGGAGAGATCGTAAGCTATGTGTTTGCCGGGCGAGACCGGCTGCAAGCCAACAGCAATAAAGCTGTCTGCCGAGACCTTTCCATTCTCAAAACGGTACACAAAGATGCCGTTGCCGGTATCGCCCCGCTTCTTGCCGGTGGGATCGGTGATGGAGCCCACGGTGGCGTAGAGGCGGCGTCCGTCAGGGCTGAAGGCCAAGCCGAGGAACATGGCCTGGCGGGCGTGCGGCCCCAGCCGTCGGTCAGGAAAATCGCTGAGCTGGTTGGTTTGCAGATCGAGCACGGCGATGGACTGCCGGTAGTGCGACTCGGCTGTGCCGAATCCGGCATTAAGCAGCGCCAGGTAGCGGCCGCTGGGATCGAGCACAGCCGCCACGGGAAGCCCATTGGTCCGCTGCGGGCGGCCCGGCGGCGGGGCTATCAGGCGCTTGCTGCTGGCCAGCGAAACATTTTTCTGTTGAGCCAGCTTTGTCTGGTAACCCAAAGCCAGAGAAGCAATCAAGAGTAAGAGGATTAATGTGCGCTTCAAGCCGGTCTGCCCCTTCTTGCCGAATGGCCGACCATTCTAACGGATGCGGAGGACGGGGAGGTTGCAGATTTGTTGCCGTGGGCGCGTGTCGCGGCGGTTCCGGTATTAAAATTAAATGTTCGACCGCGCACGAAAATATGACCAATTCCAGTTCGCCCAATCCTCCCGGCTGGCCCGGCATCCGGCCACGCTGGACGTCGAGCGCTAAAACCGGAGTAGGAACAGCTCTCAGTGACGCCAGCCGCGTGTGGTTCACGCTCAGCCACGGTATTCTCAATGAGATTTATTTCCCCCGGGTGGATATCGCCTGCACCCGCGACCTGGGCCTGCTGATCACCGATGGCCGCTCTTATTTTTCCGAGGAAAAACGCCACGCCACTTCGGTGGTGAATTACCTGGCGCCCGGCGTGCCCGCTTACCGGCTGACCAACACGGCCATGGACGGCCGTTATTGCGTGGAGAAGGAGGTGTGCACCGACCCCCGCCGCGCGGTGTGCCTGCAGAAGGTCCGCTTCCGGGCGCTGCAGGGGCGGCTTTCGGATTACCGTGTGTACGCACTGCTGGCGCCGCACCTGGCTAATTGCGGATTCGGCAACACGGCTTTCGTTGGCGATTACAAGGGCACGCCCATGCTGTTTGCCGAGCGCGATCGTCATGCGCTGGCCCTGGCCTGTTCCACAAACTGGTGGAAGCATTCGGCCGGCTACGTGGGCCTCTCCGACGGATGGCAGGACATTTCGCGAAATTTCCAAATGACCTGGGAATACGCTCGCGCCGAGGATGGCAACGTAGCGCTAACGGGAGAGGTGAATCTGGCCGCCTGCGATGGCGAATTTGTGCTCGCTTTGGGCTTTGGCCAGGCCGCCTCGGAAGCCGGCAGCCACGCCCTGGCCAGTTTGCAGGAAGGCTACGACACCGCCCGCAAAGAGTACGTCCAGGGCTGGCAGCAGTGGATGGAAAGCGTGAATCCGCCCGATACCGACGGCAGCCGCGACATGTTTCGCATCAGCGCCTGCGTGTTGCGCACCCACGAGGCCAAGATGTTTCCTGGCGGCATGATTGCCAGCCTTTCCATCCCATGGGGCTTCTCCAAGAGCGATGAAGATCTTGGCGGCTATCACCTGGTGTGGCCGCGCGACCTGGTGGAGACGGCGAGCGGGTTGCTCGCCTTCGAAGCCACGGAGGACGCACTGCGCGTGCTGGGATACCTGCAGGTCACGCAGGAGGAGGAGGGCTACTGGCCGCAGAACATGTGGCTGGACGGCACTTCCTACTGGGCGGGGCTGCAGATGGACGAGACAGCGCTGCCTATCCTGCTGGTGGACCTGCTGCGGCGTAAGGGCGCGCTTGGAGACGGACAGTTACGCCGCTTCTGGCCCATGGTGCGGCGGGCGGCGGGATTTATCTTACGCAACGGCCCGGTGACGCAGCAGGACCGATGGGAAGAGGACCCCGGCTATTCTCCCTTCACCCTGGCGGCGGAAATTGCCGGTCTGCTAGTGGCAGCCGAGTTGGCGGAGATTCACCGTGAGCCCGCTCTGGCCACTCTCCTGCGCGAAACCGCCGACGCCTGGAATGCCAACATCGAGCGCTGGATGTACCAGGTGGACGGCCCGCTGGCGCGCAAACTGGGGGTTGACGGCTACTACGTCCGCATTGCTCCGCCCGACACGGCGGACCCGAATGCCACCTCGCCGCTGGCGGGATATGTGCCGATTAAGAACCGTCCGCCGGCAGATGCGCTTGCGCCCGCCGCCAGCATCATCAGCCCGGATGCGCTGGCCCTGGTGCGCTTTGGGCTGCGCGCCGCCGATGACCCGCGCATTCTCTCCACGGTGAAAGCGATTGACGCGCTGCTGAAGGTGGACCTGCCGCAGGGCCCCTGCTGGCATCGCTACAATGACGACGGTTACGGCGAGCACGAAGACGGTTCTGCCTTCGACGGCACGGGAATTGGCCGGGTTTGGCCCCTGCTCACCGGCGAGCGTGCCCATTATGAGCTGGCGGCGGGCAGGCGCGCCGCGGCGGAAGCGCTGCTGAAAACCATGGAGAAGTCGGCCGACGAGAGCGGTCTGATTCCGGAACAAGTGTGGGATGCCGCCGACATTCCCGCCCGCGAGCTGTTCTTTGGAAGGCCCTCCGGTGCCGCACGGCCCCTGGTGTGGGCCCATGCCGAATACCTGAAGCTGCGCCGCTCGTTGCGCGACAACAAGGTTTTTGACCAGCCGCCGCAAACCTATCAGCGTTATGTGGTGGAGAAGCAGCCGTGCAAGGTGTTCATCTGGAGCTTCAACCATAAGGTGCGGAACATGCCGCCGGGCTTGCGCCTGCGCTTGCAGCTTCTGGCACCGGCTACGGTGCACTGGAGCACCGACGGCTGGGCTACCAGGCAGGATGTCGAATCCCGTGATACGGGAGTCCGCGTTCATGTTGTGGACCTGCCCACCGAGAAACTGTCCTCCGGCAGTCGCGTGGGGTTCACGTTTTATTGGGCGGAGGCAAAACGGTGGGAGGGCGCGAATTTCGAGGTGGTAGTGGAGTAGAGGCAGCCGTCAGCCATCAGCTGTCAGCATTCAGCCCGGGAGCGATGACGAAGACTTCCAGTCCTGCGCCATTCACTTGCGCCTTGACCTGCGACAAGTCCTGCACCACCGCGGCGGCGTGGGCCAACTCGGCGGCGGGATAGGTGGTAGCCACGGCGATGGCGGTCATGCCGGCGGCGCGGGCGGCTTCGATTCCCGCGGGCGCATCCTCGAAGACAATACATTCCCGGGGCGGAACACCCAGCAGTTCCGCGCCTTTCAAATAGGGCTCGGGATGGGGCTTGCCCTGGGTGACTTCATCGGCGGTAACGAAGGCCACGGGCGCCGGCAAGCCGTTGCGAGCGAGCCGCCGGGTAGCCAGGTAGCGCGTGCCCGAGG
>JBLMXE010000280.1:0-9895 GCA_050257615.1 Chlamydiota bacterium
AATTACAAATTACCCAATTACAAATTCTCTTTTTCTCCCGGCCGCGCGTGCCGTTCCATCTCAGTGGTCCACTCCAGGAAGCGCTTCAGGTTATGCCGTTCCCGCCACATGAATCCCCAGAACTCGAGGAACCCGATGTGCTGCATCTTGATGCCGCTGTAGGTTTCCATGCGCCAGCGCAGGTAGGGACTGCGCCAGGGCGCCAGGCGGTGGCCGCGGCTGGCCCGCCAGATAAATCTCAGCATGGAGGACATTGGAGGAGAGTATAGCGTCTGAGGGTGTTGCGAAACGCCGGCGTACCGCATTAGTCAGCCAGACAGTTAGCCAGCTAGTCAGCCCTTACGCCGGCTGCCGCGGTTCAGCCTCGCCACTTACCGACGTATCCAGATTGCTCCACTGGTCGCCTTCCAGCCAGCTGGCCTCGCTATCAGGCATGTAGAGCATGCCGTGACCGCGCGCGCACACCAGTTCGGTGGCCGCCCAGCAATCCAGCAGGGTGTAGCCGGGACAGCCTACGTGCACCGAGAGCCCCAGCCGGCGCAGGCACACGCGGCAGCGGCGGCGCTGGTCATACACCGCCCACGACAGCGCGCCGATGGCCTGAACCAGAAAGACCCACATGGAAACCACATTGGACATGGGCTGCACCGCCCCGGTCAGCAAAACAGAGCCGTAGTGCGTCAACTCCAGCGCTACCACAAAGCATGCCATCAGCAGCAAGCTGGTCTTGGCGGTGAAGAATCCCCACCATCGCCATTTGCGCCCGCTGGCCGGCGAACCCAGATGTCCGTGCGCTCCCGCCAGCCAGGCCACCAGCACTGAGCCCAGCGCCGCCAGCAGCACGAAAAACAGGTAAGAATCCAGGTCCTGGCGTTGCTGTTTCTTTAGTGAAACTATCTGCAGGCTCGTGTTCACGAAGTGGTAGCCGGCATTGTCGGTCACCCGTTGCAGTTCCTTCGTAGCCTGCTCTTCACTGACGGGCGAAGTGAAACGCGCCACCGCGCCCATGCGCTCCACCAGGTTGGCAGCCGGGGGATCGGAAGGCTGCAGCAACGACCAGGCGGCAATCTCCGGCGAGGCGAAAGAGAAGCGCTGCGGCAGGACTCCTATCACCTTCATCTCGCGCCCATCCACCTTTACTGGCTTGCCAACGATCTGTGGGTCGCTCGCGAAATGCGTTTTCCATGCTGCCGCGCTGAGCAGGAGGCACTGCTGGCATTCCTGCAGATCCTCCGGCCGGAGGGTTCTCCCCAGGGCCGCCGGCACTCCCAGGACCTGAAAGAAGTTGGGCGCCACCTGCGCAGAGGCAATCCCCGCTTCTCCCTTGGCGCCCTCAAGCGTGCCACGCTGGAAGGAATAGGCAGCGATGTCCTTTACTAGCGGGCTCCGGCTCCAGGCCTCGGTCACCCGCAGCAACTGATCGGAACGGAACCACATGTAGCGCCCAGCCGGCCGCACCGTAAACAGCGTGCCGGGGTCGGCGTAGGGCAAGCGCACCATGGAACGGATAGTGGGCGCAAAGCTGGTGAGCAAGGCCGCACCCAACAGGATCCCAGCCAGAGCGCCCAGGCAGAGCAGCGGCGAACGCACAACCGAGTCCAGCCGCTCCACGGTTTTCGGGCGATCATACCTCTGCCACAACGCCTCCGGAAAAGCGCCCCAGCAGTGCCGCAGCACGTCAAGCCGGGTCCCGGGGGTGAGCCTCTCCGATTCCGCCAGGAAGTGTAGCCAGTGCCAGACTTCCTTGTCGCGAGGCTTCCACCACGCCTCGCGCTTCTCCGCCGGCGCCAGCCAGCTCGCCAGCCACAGCAACCCGCGACAGGTATAAAGCAGGGTTTTGGGCGGGCGTTTCATGCCGGCGCTCCCTTCCGTCGCACCGCCAGGTGACGAAGCAGCGGATAGCGCTGTTGCACGCCATGCAGCGCGAGTGTGCCTGCGGGAGTCAGCTTGTAGTATTTGCGGGCGGGCCGCTGGCGGTTAGAGGAAATCTCTTCCCAGCGGGAAACAATCAGCCGGTCGCGTTCCAGCCGGTGCAAGGCGGGGTACACCGTGCCGCTGGGCAACCCGGTCACCTCCATCACGTCGAAACCGTAATGGTGGGCCGAACCTATGCTCTGAAGAATCAGGGCAGAGGTATGCGAAAGTCGCAATCCCTCAACCATCCCGCACCACCCAGCTATGTAGAATTCTACACCTGTTTGCTGGGAAGCCTGCACATTACTTCGGGATGCTAGCGCGAAACCGCCGCAAACAGCTCCGAGTGCAGCAACGACTGGAAACGGCTGTCGTCGGTGCGGAAGTGCACCTTCATGGTCGAGCCGTCGTTATCCACGGACGTGCTGTCAATGGCCAGCTTTTCCGTGGGCGAGCCGCTCATCTTGCGAAACATCATCCCCGCCTTCACCAGGTTGGCCATGGTAGCCGCCATCATGGAATCGGAGGTGAGCACATCCAGATCGAAAGTTACACCGTTGGAGAAGTCCATCACGTAGCGCGAACCCAGCAGCCGCTGCTTGACCGTACTGTAATCCGCCAACTGCGACGCCTGGCCCAGCGCCGAACGCATCATGTTCTGGGTGCCGGAGGCATCCAGCACGCTCCATACCGGGCCCGACTCCACCCCGCCCAGCATGTCCGTCATTTGCGAATTGCTGTCCAGGGCGGGAGCGGCCCCATTGCGCGCGTCCAGAGCCCCTTTCACCGCGGCCAAGTCGCCGAACAGCAACGAGGAATTGTCCAGAAAAGTCATCTCCATGCCGTTGCCCATAGGGTAGAGAAACGAGTCCTGGTACTTGATCGGCCGGACTTTGCGCAGCCGCAGATTCTTCAGCACCAGGCGGGGCGAGAACTGGCCCTGGGCAATGCCCACCGTCTTCACTTGTTTGGAAGCCCGATAGGAGACAAAAATCAGCTGCTCGACCTGTTTTTCCGGGTTCAGCCCGATGCCTCGCAGCGAGGCCTCAAACTCCTTCAGATTCTGCGGCAGCACCTGCGCCTTGAGCGCCTGGGCAGTGGGCGAGTCCTGCAGCGTGCGGTAGTCCACCGAAATAATCTGTTGCACATCGGCAGGAATCACCGATTGCGTAGCCGTGCCCAGGGCGGCCGCAAACGACACGCCGTTGGCCAGCAAGAGCACACAAATTAAAGACAAGAACTTCTTCATGACTTTCCTCTTACGGAGTTCGTAACCCGTTTAGATGCAGAGTTGCCCGGCTGCGGGACCGGGTTCTTTTCTCATTGTAAGCGAAGCCGGCGCCGCTTCGGTGAGCAAAGAGGTGACCTTGGTACCTGGCAGGTGGTGAAACCTGCTTTATTTCAGCACGATCAACGGCACCGCCGCTAGGGCCGCCAATATTCCCGCCAGCTTACCCCGGGTAAAGCGCTCTCTCAGGAAACATATTGCAAGTAACACTGTAATCATGGGATACAGAGAGCACAGCACCACCGAAACATCCAGCCGCCCGGTCTGATCGGCGCGAATGAAAAACGCGGTCCCGCCCACGTCCAGCGTCCCCGCCAGCAATCCCAGCCATGCCAGACGCTTCCTCACCCCGCCACGTGACCATTTGGCTGTCAAGATAGCGGACACCAGCACCAACGCGATGCAGCGCGAAAAGGCCGCGCTCCACAGCGCCGAGCTGTCGCCGGTCTGATTGATGCACAGAAAAAACCCGGCAAAACCCAGTCCAGCCAGAACGGTCAGGCCCAATCCCTTAGGCCGGCCGCTGGCGTGGTCCGGCTTGGATATAAGCCAGATGCCCACTCCGGCCAGCACGAAGCCCGCAACCTGCACCGGGTGCGGCAATCCCTCCACGGTAAAGGCAAACGTCACCGGAATCGCCGCCGCCAGCAGCGCCGCCACCGGCGCGTTCAATCCCATGTGCCCGGAGGCCAGCGCCCGATAGAAAATCGCCAGGGCCACACCCCCACAAGCTCCCGCCCCCAGAGCCCACAGGATGGGCGCCGTGGCCGGAAAGGGAGCCTGCGTCAGCAGCGCCAGCAAGGTCATCACAGTCAGCCCGCTGCCATGGGCCAATGCGGTCACCAGAAAGGAGTCTGCGGTCTTAGACGCCATCCCGCCGATAAAGTCGGCGCTTCCCCAGCACAAAATCGTGGCCAGGCTGAAACCTGCAGAAAGGTAATGGGGTGCGATCAAAGTGGTTCCAGGGGTACGATTTCAGAAAAACCTGAGCCTGCGTTTCAACCGCTAAGAGACAGGAAACTCATACCAGAAGCGGGGACTTAAGGCAAAGTGAGTAAGCGACCGTCGCCTCGTAACCGCCGACTGTGGCCGCTGGGCCAGTACCTTTGGTTATCTGGCTGAGGGGCGCGGTGCCGCTTACTCTCCTGCTGACAGCGCTTCTGATCTCACTGCGCGTACGGGGGTCATATGAAGAACATCCAGGAAGTGTTGCAACAGAAGGAGGCGCGCATGCAGCAGCTGCGCGTCGAAATTGAGGCGCTACGCGTAGTGGCTCCCCTTCTGGGCGAGCAGTCAGCGGCAGCCGCGGCCACCGGTAGTAACGTTACCGTCATCCCTTCCGCGCCCCACCAGGACGACAAGGTTGATCTTTCGTCCTTCCTCAGCGATGTGAATTCCTAGGGAAACTCAACTCGACCTGGATTATTCACAATCTGGAGCAAGTGGATAATTCATCATTATCTGGAGCCAGTGGGTGGAGCAGGCCTTCAGGCCTGCATGGGGCGGCAACAAGGAAGCGGGCTTTAGACCCTGAGGTGCTTCCTACGTTTTCCAATGTGTTCCGCTAGAAATTCGCCCGCCGCTCATCTCAATGATTGCAGGACGCTCAGGCGACGTTTCCCGTGCGCTTGCCGGCACTGATGTGCTCGTGCCCAGAGAGGAATTCGCGCAATTTGGAAAGAATCGCCTTGTGCTCCCACTTGCACACCGAGTTGGTTGATAGCGCTTCGGGGCGGAAACGGGTTTGTGGCCGCAGCACAATCCAGTGGGACTTGGAACATTGCTGCGCCTGCCGCATCAGTTCTTCGCGCGTCAGATCGGGAAGATCTCCATCCAGCAGAACAAAATCGAATGACTTCGACTGCAACAACTGCAACGCTTCGCCGCCGCTCCAGGCGGTAGTGGTGCTGTAGCCCTGGTCTTCCAGCAAATGCTCCAGGTCAATCAGCACCTTCTCGTCGTCATCAACAATCAGGATTGACTTGCGTTGCTTGTCCATCGCCATATACCCCAAGCATTCTGATTTGCGGCTCCAACCAAACGATTGGACGTACTTTACCGGGGCAATTGCGAGAATACTGTGATGGAGGTCACACGAACGCGGGAAAAAATTCGAACCCTGGTAACAAAAGGGACGCGTCAGAGGCTTGACACAATTTTGCGCCACGCTGAACTACCCGTTGCGAAATACAACAGTCACCTTCGCCCTGGTTACCCAGCGACTGCATTCGGCTTCAGCAGTTCCTCGCGAACGTTCTTCAACACGTAAGCCGCGCGCTCTACGCCAACCTCACCCGGCAGGATGGGGTCTTCGTTCTCGATGCTGAGAATTCCGTCGTAGCCCACTTCCATGTAGGTCCGCATCACGTCTTTCCATAGATTGGCACCATGGCCGTAGCCCACGGCGCGGAAGATAGCCGACGCGCTGGCAATGTCCTTGGGCTCGAACGCGAAATTCAGCACCCCGTATTTCTCAATGTTTTCCTTGAACAATACAGTGTCCTTCATGTGAGCGTGATATATCGCTCCCTGCTTGCCCAGGAACCGAATCACTTCCACCGGGTCGCATCCCTGCCAGAACAGGTGGCTCAGGTCGCAGTTGGCCCCGATCTCCTCTCCCACCGCCTCGCGCAGACGCATGAGAGTCTTGGGATTGTAAACGCAGAAACCGGGGTGCATCTCGAAAGCCAGCTTGTGAATGCCGTGCTCGCGGGCGAACTTGGCCGCTTCCTTCCAGTACGGGATAAGCTTTTCCTTCCATTGCCAGTCGAGAATCTGCGCGTACTCGGGAGGCCAGCGGTAGGTCGCCCAGTTGGGCATGGTGTCTGTGGGGCTGCCCCCGGGACAGCCCGAAAAACCGACAATCACCGGAACATCCAGGCGCTCGGCCAGCAGCACTGTGTTGCGGAAAATCTGCGCGTCGCGGGCGGCGATCTTGGCGTCCGGATGCACCGGATTGCCGTGGCAGCTGAACGTGGCCACCCGGATGTTGCGATCCTCAAACTTCTTCTTCCAGGCACGCGCCTTGGCCGGATCAGCCAGCAACTCCTCCACCGGACAATGGCTGGCGCCGGGATAGCCGCCCGTCCCAATCTCCACCGCCTCCAGTTGCAGGGCGCTCATCTTCTCCAGCATCTGCTCGAGCGTCAGGTGGTTATAGACCGGGTCGAAAACACCGATCAGCAGCTTGCGCGGCGGGTTGGTCGCGGAGCCATGCCCGGCGGCGGGTTGGGCAGCCAGGGCGGAGAGCGGTTCCCCGCTGGCCAGCGTGGCCGCGATCAGGCCGCCCGTTGCGGTAAGAAATTCGCGCCGATTGGAACGCCAGTTCGAGTTCTCGCTCATTAATTCTCTCCTCAAGTTCTAGCTTTCCGGCGGTGGCGGACAGCCGGGAAAGTCCAGGCGAAAGGTATTGCCGATGTATTGCAGATCCTTGATACCGATCTCGCTGGTGAAGAATCCGTCGCAGGTCATTTTACGCAGCCAGGCAAAAAAGTTAACTCCCTGGCTCAGCCCCGGGTCCTTTACGCCGTTGGCGCTGTAGGCGATCAGGTCCAGAATCTCCTTCTGCTGCCCCGGAGTGCAGTTCAGATAAACCTTGCCATAGCGGCCTGTACAAGTGGAATCCAGCCACATCAGCCCGCCGCCCAACGTAAGTTGGTAATCCTTGTTCTCGCTGGTCAGCAGGTCAATGAATTCGGGCGCGCCCGCCTCGATGGCTCCGCCGGAGTGCTCGTCGGGCGGGATGATGGTCTGGCAAAGCTGCCGCAACGTGGCGTACTGGTGCGCGGTGAAAAACTTGGGCTGGTAGGCGCCGGAAGCAGCCTTCTCCTGCCGCACCATGCGATGCGCGTATTCCGCCGCCTGCGCCGGTATGACCTTGAGCACCGAGCCGGCAACTACGCCCACGCCCAGCGTCTTCAGAATGTCGCGCCTTGTAATCGAGTTCGCCATAGCTCCTTTAGCAACGTTCCATGCTGTTTGTCGTCCCGAGCGAGCGCGACCGAGCGAATGCGAGGAAGCGCGAGTCGAGGGACCTTGTGTTTCACTAAAACAACCGATCAGTTTCCCCGACTCTCCTCCGCGGGTGCCCCACCCTTTGCGGTTTGTGCAAAGGGTGGGAAAGACCCCCGATTGAAACACAACCTCAGATATTCCCCTTCTTGGCTTCTCTGAGCAAATATTCCGACGCCCGCCAGCACAGCGCCATGATAGTCAGCGTCGGATTCTTATCCGCATTGCTGACAAAGCAAGCACCATCGGTCACAAACAGGTTCTTCACTTCGTGCGCCTGGCAATAGCCGTTGAGCGCCGACTTGCGCGGGTCCGAGCCCATGCGCACCACACCCAGTTCGTGGATGATTTCGCCGCCGCTGGAAATGTGGCTCTGCGGCAGGCGCGATTCAATGTAGGTGCCGCCCGCCGCCTCCACAATCTGCCGGAAGGTGTTCTGCATATCTTCCGCCATGGCCAGCTCGTTCTCTCCCCACTTCCAGTGGAAGCGCAGCACCGGAATGCCCCATTCGTCCACCTGATTGGGATCAATCTCGCAGTAGCAGTCAGGATTGGGAATCATCTCGCCGCGCCCAGCGAATCCAATCACCGTGCCGTAGCTGTCGCGGCATTTCTTCTTCAAACTGGCGCCATAGCCCTCGGCCTGCTCGCAGACGTCGTCGAATTCACCCACGGAGGGCATGAACCGCCCGCCGCCAAATTCGATGTGGTAGCCGCGCAGGAACTCATTCTTGCGGTCGAACTTCCACCACGGCATGTAGAGGTGCATGCCCCCCACGCCATCGTGATTGTGGGGCGGAATTTTGGCCAGCTGCGGAAAATAGCCGGCGCCGTTGCTGCCCACGCTGTCGGTCAGGTAACGCCCCACCACGCCCGAGCCGTTGGCCAGGCCGTCGGGAAACAGCGGCGAGCGCGAGTTGAGCAGCAGCCGCGCCGATTCGCAGGCGCTCGCTCCCAGCACCACCGCCCGGGCCCGCACCTGCTGTTCGCTGCGCGTCTTCTTGTCAATGTAGGAAATCGCCTCCACCTTGCCTGACTTTCCCACGATCAGTTCGCGCGCCATCGCTTCCGTGATCATGGTGAGCCGGCCGGTCTTCTGGGCCGGCGGGATCATCACCTGGCTGGAGCTGAAATTGGAGGCAGGTATGCAGCCCCGCCCGCACTGCCCGCAGTAGTGGCAGGCGGCACGGCCATTGTGATTCTGGGTGATGATGGCCAGGCGCGAGGGAACGCAGGTGACGCCAATTTTGTCGCAGGCACGCTTGATGAAAATTTCCGTGCACCGCGGCTTGGGCGGCGGCAGGAATACGCCATCCGGCGCGCTGGGAATATTCTCCTTTGTCCCAAAAACGCCGATGTACGACTCCACCTTGTCGTAATAGGGCGCTACATCCTCGTAGCTGATGGGCCAGTCATCGCCCATGCCGTCATGGGAACGCGCTTTGAAGTCTACCGGAGCAAAGCGCAGGGCAATCCGGCCCCAGTGATTAGTCCTTCCGCCCACAATGCGCGAGCGGAACCAGTAAAAAGTGGAACCGGGAGCGGTGGTGTAAGGCTCGCCCTCGATGTTCCAAAAACCATTGGGAGCAAGAAACTCGTCGTTGACGGATTCGATGCCGTCGCGATGCTTGCCGCCCACACCCTCGCCGCGATGCGGCAGGTCGTAGGGCCACATGTGCTCCTTGAAATCGCGTGCAGGAACCACGGGCGGCCCGGCCTCCAGCAGCACCACATTGAGGCCGCCTTCGGTGAGAACCTTGGCGGCCGTGCCTCCAGCAGCGCCGGAGCCGATGATGCACACGTCATAAACCTTGGGCGAGCGGATTACCTGGAACATGAATGAATCTGGTCCCCCTGCTGAACAAACTGTTAAAGATACATCACCAGCTCATTCACCACCTTCTGCACCCCCTCGTAGGGATCGTAGGTGTTAGGGCCTTCGAACTCGACGGAATACACGCCGCGGAAATTCGCCTTCTTCGAAATCTCCACGCACTTGGGAAAATCGAACTTGGTTTCCTTGCCTGCGGCGTCGAATTCGTAACCCTTGGCGTGGCACACGTCGAAGGCCCACGGAAACAGCAGCGCCAGTCCGCGCTCGCGCGTGGCTTCATCGGGAAAGTTGCCGAAATCGGGCAGCGCGCCTACACGGTGCTTGCCCACCATCTTGAACAGGTTTACCAGCACTTCCGGATGCGTGGAGCCGATCTCATCATGGTTTTCAATGATGACCTTGATCTTCTTCATGTGGCCGTAGGCGCCGATCTTCCTGTAGGAATCAGCGGTAGGGTCAAGATGGCTGGGATGCATCTTGCCGGGATCGCAGCGCACCGACTGGCAGCCCAGCTCCCGTGCCACATCAACCCAGCGCATCGCCGCCTGCACCGCCTTGCTGCGCACGGCACCATCTTGATCGGAAAGCCCGCCGCCCTCTCCGAACTCTTTGATGTCCACCGGAATGTTCACCACCCGCGAGTGCACTTTGGCCAGCCGCGCCTTCAGTTCGTTCAGGTAGCTGGGGCTCGTGGATTCAAAATGTGGCGCTACGAACTCCATGGTGTGCACGTGATACCGGTCGGCCACCATCTCGGGAAAATCCACCAGCTTGAGCATCTCGCCGGGCAGATGAAACTCCTCTTCCCGCGTGGAAGGAAAATAATTGTGAAAGCTCCAGCTGGAAAC
>JBLMXE010000281.1:0-6638 GCA_050257615.1 Chlamydiota bacterium
GGCACATCGGTTTCCACGTTGAATTCCGGTTTGGCGGAAACGTAATTTCCTGCCATGGCCACCAGGAGGCGTACTTTTTTCGCAGCTAATTCACGCCCGCTGAGCGGGCTGGCGCTGTCGCCGTGCGAATCCAACAGGCGCGCCAGGTTGGTGCTGAATCCCGTCTGCACAATTACTACGCTGCCATCAGGCTGATGCGTCAACACCTGGCGCAGCAGGGCCACTGCCTCGGGCGCCTGGTTGCCGTCGGTAATTTTGTGCGGGTACACGTAGCTGCCGTTCGGCCGCTTGCGCTCCGAAGGCCCCTGAATCATGGGATTGCTTTGCGGTGTTTTGCCATTGTGCACCACGCCAATAGGAATGTCCGGGCGCCCATAGAAAGTGTTCACCAGGTCCACGTAGGGGGCGGCCCAGCGGTTGTCCTTGGTGATGGTGACGGCCAGCAGCCTGGCTTCGCCTCGGCTCTCGAAGGCGTGCAGCATGGCCAGGGCCAGGGCATCGTCAATGTCGTTGCCCATGTCGGTATCGAAAATAATCCGCACCGGCTGGGCGGCAGCCAGGGAAGAGAGGGCCAAGATCAGGAGAATAACGAGGGCCTTGCGCGGCTTCACGGGCAGTCCTTTGTTCCTATGCATCTGGGGACTCTAAGGATGCCACACTCTGGTGCATGCCTGCAGCCCTCGGCAGACCGCGGTGTTGCGTGACGAAGATCACGGCGCATTGTGCGGCGATGGTGGTAAAGGATGATGAAGCAGTTCGCTGGCCTGGGGATTTCGGAAGGTCCGCGACGGTGCGAATTATCGTTTCTGGGGGTGGCTTATGAGTCGATCGAAAAGAGTTTTGCTGGCAGTTCTCTCCCTGAGCCTCATCACGCTCTATGGTTGTCAGGAATTGGTTCCCCACGACACGTCGAGCCTGCTCTTTCCCGGGCTTCGCCGGTCGGAAGTCTTCGGTTTTCTGGCAGGTTTTGGAACGACGTTTGCCGCTTTGCCGGACCTGGTCGCGATGCTCAGGCGACGGTCCAGCGCGGGCATGAACCCAAGGATGGCGGCCATTATGGGTGTCTTTCAGATCCTCTGGGTCTACTACGGCTTGTTGATTGCTTCGCGGCCGGTGATCATATGGAACGTAGTCGCGGTGTTGATCAATTCCCTGTGTGTTGGAGCTTACCTGCATTACGTCCGCAGAGAGAAGAGTGCGGGCGAAAGTGCGAACAAGAAAGTGACTACTCTGCCACAGACTTTGGCCATCAAGACCAAGAGGGCCAGCCGGTCTTGAGGGGGCTTATCGTGTGAGTGCCGGGTTAAACCGCGCAATGAGGGATTTCTTCAGTGATTTCGCGCTCACTATGCCGTTGATTGGCTCTCCTGCGATGTGACCTCTTGCGCTGCCGCAACCGGGGTCAGCAGAGGCCATTCCTTCCGTAGGACGTACTCCAGCCAAGCACCAGCTATCTGCGATGTGATGACAGCAGCCAAGACGAGCGTGGTGTAAAACTTGGGGCTGATAATGCCGGCGTCGAATGCCACACTGGCTAGCACAATACCAGGCCCGCCGCGTGCATTGGTTGTGATTGCCAGATTGAACAGGTCTAATCCCCTAAATCCTGCGAATCGCCCCGCCATTGAGACGGAAAGAATTTTAACAATGCAGCTCCCAAGAATGAAGGTCGCCAGCATCCACAACGAGAACCCCCGAATCAGGTCTAATTTCAAACCTACAATCGCGAAATACACGGGAATGAAGAAGGCGAACGCGACCTTGCCAATGGCCTCCAGTGCGTCGGCAAACAGCCGCCGCTTCTTATGAACGACAGCGAACCCAGCGAGAAATGCCGCGAATACCAGGCTGACATCGAGTGCCCCTGCCACGGCACAGTACGCCAGCAGCACTGTAATCGCATAGCCGGCCGGCGACTGCTTCGCCAACACGTTAAATCGCGCTTTGTTGACTCGCTTTACGAGCCGGGGAACGATTGTCAGCCCCAACACGAAAAAGCCTATCGTTGAAATCAAGTGATAGGACAGCTGCCGGGGATTAAGCACTGTCTTTCCGGCAAGCGCCGTGGCAACCGCCAGAGCCAACCACAGGACGATGTCCTCAAGCACAGCGACCCCAAGAACAAGTCTTGCGAATCGGGTATGGAGAATCTTGAGGTCAGCAAAGATTTTTGAGACCACAGGAACGGACGTTACCGCTACGCCCACAGCGAGAATGATGACCAATGAGATACGATTGCCATTCGGACCCGCCAGTACTGGGCGAATGAGCCAAGGGCCGAACACCAGCCCCAATACAAACGGTATGCCCGTACCCACCATAGCCAGCCACCCCACTTCACGGCGCTCATCGCGGGTGAAGAGCTGTTGCGTCTCAGCCCCAGACAGAAACATGAGCAATAGCAGCCCGAGCCAATAAACGAAATCAAGAACGTTACCCCGGTGTAATGCGTTGTTGATGTAATGTGCGGCAAGCGGCCAGTGGCCTAGCAGGGCTGGCCCCAGCAGGATGCCAGCCAGGATTTCGCCGACAACCTTTGGCTGCCGAAGCCTTGCGAACAAGTACCCCAACAGTTGGGCAAGGCCTACAAGCGCTAGAAGTACAAGAATGACTGCGGTCAGGTCGGAGTTCGACACTTTCTTTCAGGCTCCGGCAGCTTGGGATGCGACACAGGGCGGGTAGTTTGTACAGTGACAACAATTAATAACTCGCCGGCTGGGCAAATTGAAATGTGCGGGATGTGCAGCCCGTAGGCTGCCCAACGAGCGTGAACAGTGTTTACAGTTTGGCGTCTCTCCCCAGGGAAACCGCCGGGCAGCGCCCGCACAAGCCAGAGCCAGCCCCGAGCAGCAGTCGAAGAAGTACCTTTGCCCACCGCAATTCCCTCATGCTGTGGATATTTGGGTGTCGCTCAGGCCACTGCGGCTAGGTAGAATGTAACTAACAGAATCTCATCGTAAGTAACTTTCTGAGGGGCATGGCCGAACAGTTCATCCATCTTCACCTGCACACCGATTACTCGCTGCTGGACGGCGCCTGCGACGTGCACAAGCTCGTGGACCGGGTCCACTCCCTCGGCATGCCGGCCGTGGCCATGACCGACCACGGCAACATCTTCGGCGCGGTGGACTTCTTCAACGCTGCCACCAAACACGGTGTGAAGCCCATCATCGGGTGCGAAGTTTACGTCTGCAAGAAGGACGATCACAACACCGAGCGCACGCCTCCGGAAGGAGACACCTATAACCACCTGCTGCTCCTGGCGGAAAACGAAGAAGGCTACCGCAACCTGGCCAAAATCACCTCGGAAGCATCGCTTCATGGCTTCTATTACAAGCCGCGCATCAGCAAGAAGTTTCTGGCTGAGCACGCGCGCGGCCTGGTCTGCCTCTCCGGTTGTCTTAAGGGCGAAATTTGCGAGCGCCTGACGGAAGGGAAGTACGAGGAGGCAAAAAAAGCGGCAGGCTTCTACCGCGATATTTTCGGTCCGCAGAGTTTTTTCGTCGAAATCCAGGATCAGGGCCTGGAAATGGAGCGCCGCATCCACAAGGACCTATTCCGCCTGGGCCAGGAACTGAGCGTGCCGCTGGTGGCCACCAACGACAGCCACTACCTCTGCGAAGAAGACGCCCACGCCCAGGACGTGATGGTGTGCATCCAGACCGGCAAGTCCATTCAGGACACCAACCGGATGAAGTTCCAGGGCAACCAGTTCTACGTCAAGAGCTACGGCGAGATGTACCAGGTGTTCAAGGACGCTCCGGAGGTGCTGACGCAGACCCTGGCCATCGCCGAGCGCTGCAACCTGCGCCTGGAGAAGATCAGCCATCCCTTCCCGCACTTTGACGTACCCAAAGGCGAGACCCTCGACACCTACTTCGAAAAAGTAGCTCGGCAGGGCTTCGCGCGCCGTGTGGAGGTACTGCGCACCTTGGAAGCCCAGGGCCGGCTGAAGCATCCGCTCAGCGAGTACGAGCAGCGCCTGGCGCGGGAAATCGCCATCATCCAGCAGATGAAGTTTGCCGGCTATTTCCTGATCGTTTGGGACTTTATCCGCTACGCCAAGGAGAACAACATTCCCGTGGGCCCGGGGCGCGGATCGGCGGCGGGCTCGCTGGTCTCCTACGCCATGGGCATCACCGATATTGACCCGCTGCAGCACGACCTGCTGTTCGAGCGCTTCCTGAATCCGGAACGCGTCTCCATGCCCGATATTGACATTGACTTCTGCATGAACCGGCGCGGCGAGGTCATCAACTACGTCACCCAGAAGTATGGGCGCGAGAACGTGGCCCAGATCATCACCTTCGGCACCATGGCGGCCAAGGCGGCCATCAAGGATGTGGGCCGGGCCATGGAGATTCCCTACGCCGAGGTGGACCGCATCGCCAAGATGGTGCCTACCACGCTGAATATCACCATTGACAGGGCTCTGGAGGATTCGCCGCCGCTGAAGACCGCCTACGACAACGACGGCCAGGTCAAGCAGCTGATTGAAACCGCGAAAAAGCTCGAGGGCCTGGTGCGCAATTCCGGCGTGCACGCCGCCGGCGTGGTCATTTCGCCCCGCCCGCTCATCGAACTGGTGCCGCTGCACAAGACCAAGAACGACGAAATCGTGACCGCCTATGACATGAAGGCGGTGGAGAAGATGGGCCTGCTGAAGATGGACTTTCTGGGGCTCACCACGCTGACGATCGTGGACGACGCGCTGAAGCTGATTGCGCAGCGCGGCGAGCCGCTGGACATGCAGAAGGTCCCGCTGGACGACACGGAGACCTATGAGAAGGTCTTCCATACAGGGTTGACGTCAGGGATATTCCAGTTTGAATCGGGCGGCATGACGGACGTGCTGCGCCGCTACAAGCCGAGCACGGTGGAAGACCTGACGGCCTTGAACGCGCTGTACCGTCCGGGGCCGATCCAGGGCGGCATGATTGACGACTTCATCGAGCGCAAGTGGGGCCGGCGCAAGGTGGAGTACGAGCTGCCGGAACTGGAGCCGATCCTGAAAGAGACGCTGGGGGTGATCGTCTACCAGGAGCAGGTGATGCAGATTGCCAACGCGCTGGCGGGCTACTCGCTGGGCGAAGCCGACCTGCTGCGCCGGGCGATGGGCAAGAAGATTGCGGAAGAGATGGCCAAGCAGCGCGAGCGGTTTGTGCAGGGCGCGCTGGAAAAGAAGCTGCCGCAGAAGAAGGTCGAGAAGATTTTTGACCTGATGGAGCAGTTTGCCGGATACGGGTTCAACAAGTCGCACTCGGCGGCGTACGCGCTGCTGGCGTATCACACGGCGTATCTCAAGACGCATTATCCGGTGGAGTTCATGGCGGCGCTGCTGACGTCGCAGACGGGGAACACGGACAACGTGGTGAAGTACATCGGCGAGTGCCGGGAGATGGGCATTCCGGTGGAACCGCCGAACATCAACGTGAGCGACGCCTACTTTACACCGCATGACAATGCGATCCGCTTTGGACTGGCGGCGGTGAAGAACGTGGGCCGCAACGCGATTGAATCCATTGTGGCGGCGCGCAAGGAGTTGGGGAAATTCAAATCCATCTTTGAGTTCTGCGAGAAAGTGGATCTGCGGCTGCTGAACCGGAGGGTGATGGAGTCGCTGATCAAGGCCGGGGCGAGGGATGATTTCGGCAATCGCGCACAGCTGATGGCGGTGCTGGACAAGGCGATGGAGAGGGCGCAGAAGTCGCAACGCGACGCGGAAATGGGCCAGCATGGATTGTTCGGCGTTTTCGCCGATGAACAGGCCAATGGCGACGCGGAGAAGCTGCCCAGCGTCCCCGAGTGGGACGAGCACCAGCGCCTGAGCAGCGAAAAGGAAGTGCTGGGCTTCTTCATTACCGGGCATCCGCTGGAAAAATACCGGGAGAAGCTGGAGGACTTCCACGCGCTTACGGCGGAAGCCATCGGCGAGATGACCAGCGGAACGGGCCGCGAGGAGATCACCACGGCGGGCGTGATCAGCGGGGTGCGGGTGATGAAGTCGCGCAAGGGCGACCTCTATGCCAACGCGGTGCTGGAAGACATGACGGGCACGGTGGAGGCCATTGTCTTTCCGGAGGCGTACAAGAGACTGCAAAACATTTTGAAGCAGGAGATTCCCATGCTGGTGCGGGCCAGCGTGCGGGTGGAAGAGGGATCGAACCCGAAGATCGCCATCAGCCAGCTGACGCCGCTGGACGAAGCCAGGCCGAAGCTGCCGAAGTCAATCCGCATCCGGCTTGGGCTGGATGCGGCGACGCCAGGGACAGTTGATGCGCTGCACAGTATCTGCAAGGAGAGGCGCGGGGAAGCCAAGGTGTTGTTTGACTTGGAACGCCCCGGGGACTTCATGGTGGTGATGGAGGCGGACGGATATAATGTTTGTCCAGACCGCTCGTTTATCGCACGCGTGGAAGAGTTGTGCGGGAAGGGAGCGGTAAGGATTGTGGATTAGCTGCCAGCTTTCAGACGGGATGTATTCTGCGGGCAAGCCTCCGCGAAGCAGCCCAAACGGAGTTCACGCAAATTGCATTTGGCAGTGGCTGGGGCCCGTGAGCTTCGAACCATTTCGGCGCGAGCGAACTCGCGCCCTGACATTTGTTTTTCCCGTCGAATATATTCCCAGGATGAAATCT
>JBLMXE010000282.1:0-6576 GCA_050257615.1 Chlamydiota bacterium
GCCAGCCATCGCTTGCGCGCCGCGGGATCTTTGGGGACCTGATCGAGCAGTCCATCGTGCCAGGGCAGCCACTCATAAAACTGCGAAACGTGAGCATCCAGCATATCGAGTTTCTTCTGGTACACGTCGTCAATTGAGATCACGACGTCCGGGCGGAAGGGCTGTGGCCGCGTGAACTGGTCCCAGTAATAGAGAAAGACGGGATTCTTGCGCAGAGCGGGCACGTCCGTCACCAGGTCAGGCACGGTGACCATGTAGGCAGCATCCTGCACCAGCACGCCGGTATAACGGTGGTCGGGATGATAGTCGTTGGGCCGCGGAGACAGCACGATATCGGCCCTCCATTGGCGGACCTCGCGAATGATCTGGTTGCGCACCGGCAGCGTGGGCAGCAGTTCGCCATCATGGTTGTCGAGCACCTCGTATTCGATGCCGATGCGGCGGGCGGCCTCCTCGGCCTCGGCGCGGCGGCGCTTGGCCAGCGGACCGCCGCCCATGGATTGGTGTCCGGCATCACCGTTGGTCACGGATACGAATTTCACCTTGTAGCCGAGAGCGGCGTACTTGGCCGCCAGTCCTCCGGCGCGCAGATCGCAATCGTCGGGGTGTGCTCCAAAAGCGATCACCCGCACCGGCGCAGGTTTCTGTCCAAAAACGGGTGAGGCGACGAACAGCAGCAGCATCAATATCCAAGCCATTAAACCCTCCGCACGAAACCGGCGATTGTACAGCGGAATGCAATTCGCGGGACAATTGTGTGCAAGTGCACGGAAGAGCAACGACATTCATCTTGGTTTGGGGCGGGTCAGCGGCGGTATGGTCCGGTGCTGCGCTGAGTCTTCGATGAGCCGTGCCAGCCGGTTCTGCCGCGTCTCTTCCCGCTTGGCGCTTACCACCCAAAACGTAGCAACCCGGCGATACCACGTCGGTTGCCGCTGAAAAAATTCCCAGGCTTTTTTGTTGGCGCGGAAACGCCGCTCTTGAGCCGAACTGAGCTGCGCCGCTTGCTTTTGCTCGTAAGAATAGATTTTGGACTTCTCTTGTTTGCGCTGCTGAAAAGCGCTAAGACCGGGCGGCTGCATGAGCCCTGCCTGGGTAAGCTCCTCCACGCGCTTGATGTTAACCGCGCTCCAGGTGCTCGTTGGCTTACGGGGCGTAAAGCGAATGGTGTAGCTGGAATCACCCAAGCTTCTGCGGACGCCATCAATCCAGCCGAAACAAAGCGCCGCGTCCACCGCCTCGGGCCAAGTGATGCTTGCTAGCCCCGAACCCTTTTTATAAAAACCCACCAATAATTCCTGGGCGTCAGCGCCATGCTTTGCCAGCCAGTCGCGAAATAAAGCCGGGGAGGCAAAGAACCTGGGTTTCATGCGGCTATGGTACGGCCAGACAGGAGTGGGATGAAAGGTCGCGAGGTGAAGGCATCTTGAAAAAAAACGCTCTTCTCCGTGCCTCCGTGTCTCCGTGGCGGATTCAAGGGCCGCCCAGCGCTGAGTTTCGCTCAGCCGCGCAACTGTAATATCCTGTAGAAAATCCAGCGCGAATCCGTGAGGACCATTCCCCTTTGAGCTCCCCTGCCGCTCCGGCGCTCCAAACCCAGCCGCCCGTCACCGCCAGCTCCCGCAGCCGCGCCCTGGCGCTGCTGGCCATCATCTTCACCCTGGTTTACATGGGCTCGGTGTTTTCTCCGCCTTTGCTGGACGACGCTGACTCCACCCACGCGGAAGCGGCGCGGGAGATGCTGGCGCGCGGCGATTACGTTACTTTGCACGTGAACGGCATTCGCTACTTGGAGAAAGCGCCGCTTCCCTATTGGCTGGTGGCCGCTGGCTACCGCCTGTTTGGCATCAACGAATTCGCCGCCCGTCTGCCCACCGCTCTGGCCGTCCTGCTGCTGGCCTGGCTGGGCATGGCGTGGGGGCGGCGCGCCTTTGGCGAGCGTACCGGAATCTATGCGGGATTGTTTGTGCTGACCTGCGCCGGCGTGTACCTGTTCACACGCATATTCATCCCCGATGTTCTGCTGAGCCTGCTGATTGCCGCCTCGCTTTACTTTCTGTTTACAGGGCTGGAGCTTTCACATGAGGCGTGGCGCTGGTACGCGGGTTATGCCTGTGTGGCTCTGGCGGTGCTCACCAAGGGTTTAGTAGCCCTGGTCTTTGTGGGGATGCCGGCGTTCATCTACCTGGCCATCACCGGGGATTGGCGGCGCTGGCGCGAGTTTCGCCTGCTCTCCGGGCTGGCGCTGCTGTTTGCCATTGCCGCGCCCTGGCACATTCTGGCCGGCCTGCGCAACCACGGCTTCTTCTGGTTTTATTTCGTGAATGAGCACTTTCTGCGCTTCCTGGGCGAGCGCTACCCCAAGGATTACAACAAGCTGCCGGCCGCTCTGTACTGGAGCCTGCACCTGGTCTGGCTGTTTCCCTGGAGCTTCTACCTGCCCAGCCTGGTACGCAACGCCATCCGCGATGTGAAGGAACGCGGCGCAGGAAGCGAGGAAAGGCGCCGGCGCTTCGCCGCCCGCACTCGCCTGCTGTGCTGGATCTGGGCAGGCCTGGTGCTGGTGTTTTTCGCCATCTCTACTAACCAGGAGTACTACACCTTTCCTGCTTATCTGCCGCTGCTGCTGCTGTTGGCGGACGCCCTGGCCCGGGACGAAGGACGCGAGAGTGGGGGGCGGTGGCTGGTCAGTTCCTCGTGCGCAATTGCTATAGTCGGGTTGGTGGCGGGCGGCGCGTTGCTGGCGGGCCTGTGGTATTCGCGGCACCTGCCCTTCGCGCCCGATATCGGCACGGTGTTGGCTAAGCACAATATGGCCGACGACACGCTTTCCATGTCGCACGCTCTGGATCTAAGCGCGGAGTCGTTTGCCGCCTTGCGCCTGCCCGCGATACTGGCCGTCATAGCCCTTATCTTTGCCCCCCTGCTATCGCTGGGGTTGCGCCTGCGCCGCCGCTCCTACCATGCCACCTGGGCCCTGGCCGCGGGCATGGCCCTGCTGCTGTTTGCCGCCCACATCGCCCTGGTGCGCTTCGGACCCTACATGTCCTCCAAGGCTCTGGCGCAGAAAATCGCCGCCCAGGAAAAGCCAGGGGATCAGGTCATGATCTACGGCGACCAGGCCTTCGGCTCTTCCCTGCTCTTTTACCTGCGGCAGCCTATCGCGCTGGTGAATGGGCGGACCACCTCCATGTGGTTTGGTTCTACCTTCCCCGATGCGCCAAAAATATTCCTCAATGACAATGATTTATTGCGGAAATGGAACGGCGGCGGCAGGGTGTTTCTCTTTGTGCCGCCCTATGAGAAGAAGCGCGTGGATACGCTGCTGCCGCAGAAATATGTAGTGGCGGAAGTTTCAGGCAAGTTCGTCTACAGCAACCGTTTCTGAAGCGGCGGCCGGTTCTGCCGCAATTCCTTCACGAACCATTTTGCCGCCCGTCTGCAGTTGGTAGCGTTCCCCCCGCCAGACGATACGGGTATTGAAAAAGCTGGCGCACCACAAGAAGAAGCCCAGCAGGTCGCGCACGGGATAGAGCCAGAAGTAGCGCAGGACGAGCGGGTCGCGCACGACCCCCCAGCCCGCCAGCAGGGCTTCCGCCATACGATTCAAGACGGCATAAAGAAACAACGTCAGGCCAAGCACAGGATTGCCCGCGGCAAACCCGGCCGCCAGTCCCAGCAAACCGAAGGGCATGGCGAAAGTCAGACCGCTGCCAAGGTGTCCCTTGGGACGGGAAAAACGCGTGCTCTTCATCCACCGCACCTGGTGTTGCAGTGAAGCCACACAGCGCTGGTGGAGAGCCACGTGGTTCAGCACGTAGTGCGAGAGCACCACCTGCCATCCGGCCTCGAAAACCCGCTGCCCGAGCACAAAATCGTCGGCGCAGTAGTCAGCCAGGATTTCGAAGCCGCCGGCTTCCTGGAGCACATCGCGGCGGATGGCCATGGTCGGGCCTAGGGCGAACTTCAAGCCCTCCAGCATATCGGCCACCACCACGCCGGCCGTCATCTCTACCGACATGCCCAGCGCTTCCAGACGCGACCAGAAGCCGCCAGTAGAGACCCCGCGATAGAGGCAGGTCACCATTCCCACTTCCGGCTGCAGCAGCGGCCGAATTACCTCGCGCAGGTACCCAGGCGTAACGTTTACATCGCTATCGCTGATCACCAGGTAGTCGGAATTGGCTGCCGCGGCCATTTTTTGCAACGAGCAGACCTTGGCATTCGGGCGTTCCGGTTCGCCCGAAAGCGCTACCTTCACCGGCACCTCCGGATACCGCCGGCGCAGTGTCCGCACAACTTCAAGCGCCGGGTCGCTCTCCTGGCGGCAGCCAAAAATAATTTCGTATTGCGGGTAATCCTGCCGGAAGAAGCTCTCGAGGTTGGACTCTAAGCCTGGTTCCAGACCGTGCAGGGGCTTGAGCAAGCTGACAAAGGGCCACGGTTTCGTATCCGCAGCCAGAACCGGACGCCGCCGGAAACGTACGAAGGCAAGCGCCAGCAGGATCAGAAAAACCGTGCAACTCAGCAGGCCGATAAGGGCACAGAGCAGGAGCAGGTGACCGAACATTGAGCGAGCGGCCTCGCGACGGTGCAGAATTTATCTACAATTGCTGAAAGCGCACTGACCTTGCCAGCCTCTGCGCCTCCGCGCCTGCTGGCCGCGACGAGGCCAAACCAGAGCCTCGCTGATGATGGATGATGCCGCGCTTCATTCTATTCTAAATGGCATCCAGAGTGCCCAGGCGAGAGCTTGGCCCCCGCCTGGCGCGCAGGAAGCTGCTCACTGCTTCCCCAATTACTTTTTAGCTGCGCCTAGCTAACCATAGCGACAGCGGCGCGAGGGTAAAGGTTTGTTGCGGTTCCGTAAAGATTTGTAAAAGCAGAGGCCAGGCAGCAGCTTACCCGACTTCGCCGCATTTGGGACAGCGGCAGGCCGGGTTGTGCTTTGCCATAGTCGCGTTGCAGAAAGGACAGCGGCACTCTGTCTCGGGGGTTCCTCCCACCGAGCCGCAGCCGGGACAAACGCACCCCAAGGTGTGTTTGCCGCCGCTCTCCCCGCACATGGGACACTGGCAGTATTCGCGATGGCGCCCACCGTACTTATAGGCCGAGTAATGCATTGCCCCGGACCTCGGCTTGCACCCATAGTACCTCCAACAGAATATCGGGAGCCGATGTGGGAATCTGGGCGTATTCTGCCACCGGATACCTGCCGGCACCAGAAGCTCCAGGCTCCGGCTAGTACCTGACTGGATTCTTCCGTCATGCCGGAGGGCTACTGCAGGACGGCTCGGTTTATTTGGTTGCAGCGCCGTTCTGCAAACAGGAAGGCCGCTGTCTTCAAGGTCCCGGCCCATCGCTCTCCTGGAGGTGGCCGATGAGAGCTTTCCGGCTTCTGCCCGCCCTGCTGCTTGTCCTCGGTCCAATCTGCCTGGCGCAATCTGGTGTGCTGCGCATTGAACCCGCCACCCCGGTCGCGCAAACTCAAGATGATCCCGGCACCACGTTGCTGCGCTTCACCTATTTCCCCGGCAAGGCCGGCGCCCGCTTTCAGCAGCCGATGCTGCTGGTGGGCGTCAACGGACGCTTCTTCCGTAACAACACTCATGCGGTTCCGTTCGTCCGCAAGACCGATACAGCGTGGGAGGCAAAGCTCGACCGCGGCAAGAATGAGTTTTGGCTGTACCTGATTTTTGCTGTGCAGGATGGCGTCACTCACCAGATAGATAACAACGGCGGCCGGTACTGGGATGTGCTCTTTCACTCTCCCACCGGGCCTCTCCATTCCCAGGCCGTGGAACTGCAGGCGGAAAGCTACACTGGTGCTCGCTTCGACAATGGCATTGACCGAAGTCCGGATTTCGCAAAGGCTACGTCAATTCTCGAAGCCTATTTAGCGAGTTCAGCGCCCGATCGCTTCAACGTTCTTTCCGAGTATTGGGAGGATAAGGTCCGGCGCGACGGCAACAACGACGAGGTATGGCGCAAACTGGCGCAGGAAATAGAGGAATTTATTGACCAGCACCGTTTTGACCAGTCCGCTCTCGTCGGGGCCGCCAACTTCGTGGTCCTGCGCGACAATCGCCTGCCTCCCCAGCTTCAGCCCAAGCTGCTGAACTACCTCGCGGCCACGGACCGCAAGGATGCGGACACCTTCCTGCGTCTGGCCCTCTTCAACCGCATTCAACGCGAACGCAACCCGGGGAAGCGCACTCAGGCCCTGCAGGAATTTGTCGGCAAATATCCCGATGATCCTCAGTCTCCCCTGGCCGTGGATGAGCTTTTCCTCATCCGCTGGGAACAGGACGATGTCGCCGGGGCGGAGGCGGCCTTCAAGGAGCGTGCCCGGCTTAGCCCCAGCTGGCCTGACACCTATGCCTCCATGGCCGCCGTTTATATAGAGAACAACGTCAAACTTGACCAGGCGCTCCAGCTGTTGGAAAAAGCGCAGGAAGTGCAGGCGGGTCACCCCGAGGGCGGACATTCATTGTGGGTCCTTTCCCCTGATTCCTCCCGCAACGCCGCCATTCTGGCCTACTGGCGGGCGCGCACCTACGTGGAACAGGGCCGGCC
>JBLMXE010000283.1:0-3416 GCA_050257615.1 Chlamydiota bacterium
AGCTTGCGCTGCATGCTCTCAACCGCGGGATTGTTGGCGGCCGGAGATGCCACAAAGGCAAAGATCAGTCCCAGGAAGATGATCGCCGTGAGTCTCATTTGCTCAGCGCGGCTTCGGTCTGCGGATGAGAAACGACGGTTACCCGGGGTGCGCCAAGGGTGCCCGTGATATCGAAGGAATGAGAGCCGTCGCGCACCAGCTTAATGTTCAACTTGCTGTCCAGCAGAGCGGTTCCGCTGACCTGATAGATGCCGTCGAGAGCCAGCAATTTGCCCGCGTCCAGGGTGAACTCGCCGTTCTTGAGCGCTAGCTGGCCGGTGAAGCGGTGGAGGCGCAGCGGCTTGGCGCCGGGCGCGAGGCTAAGGTGGCGCAGCTCGCCGTCGCGCAGGTCGAACTCGGCGGTGGAGGCCAACGAGTCCTTTAGATCAGTTTTGCTCCAGCCCGCAGCCCGTAGCCGGTATTGCAGGGCAAGCTTGCCGCTGGCCCAGTCGTCACCCATGGTTTGCGCGGCTTGCGCCAGGGCCGCATGATTCAAAGCGCCCGTGCCGCTATAGACCGGCTGGCGACCAGAGAAATCGAAATGCCACTCTCCCGTATATTGGCCGCCCCAGATGCCGGCGCGCACATCCGAAAGCTCCGCCTTGCCGTTCTCAATCAGCAATTGACTGGTGAAGTGGCTGGCTGCCAGACGTCCTATGGTGACTTGATTCGCAGATAGGGTGCCGCTGACCGCGAGCCCGGCCAGCGGCACCCTGCTGTCGCGCTGCAGTAAGCGATACCAGGGACGGCGGCCCAGAGAGGGATTCAGCACCTTGCCGAGTTCGGCCGCCTCCAGCCGGTCGGCATGCAGGTTCACTTGCACGGGACAGATTTCGCCTGCGTCACAGTGGCGTGGCAACTGCACCCAGCCCGACAGATGCATGGCGCTGCCGGCGAAGCCCGCGGCCAGGTTTTGCACCTTGATCATTTGCGGAGCGAGTACCAATTCGGCGGAGGAAATCTGCACTGGGGCCGCGATGCCCCTGAGATTTGTAACAACACTGCGCACTTGCGCCTTGCCCGTCACCGCCGGAGCGGGAAAACCGGTCCACAGGCCGGCGATCTGCAGGTCCAATTTGGCCATGCCCTTCTGCACGTGCGGAGGCGCGTGCACACCCAGAGTACGCGCCACCTGCTCCAGCCGCGGCAACTGAGCTTCGCCCTGCAGATTAATCTCGTAGCCGCTGCGCGAAAGCCAAGCATAAAGAACCGCGGGAGCGCCGCCCCCCAGTTGCATACGGAAGGGGCCCAGGGCCAAGCGTAACTCAGGCGCGAGGGTGGGCGACTGCATGTGGCGATGCTTGTGACTCTGCGCCGGGATCAGCCCCGTGCCTCCCACAATGGTGAAGGGAATGGCGCCCAGCTTGAGCTGATTGCTGGTCAGGTCGGAGGAGAGAACGAAGTCGCTGGTTTGCCCGTTGCCCGACCAGGCGCGCCGCCCGCCGCTCTGCGCCGACTTTGTGACCAGAAAACTAGCCTGCAACATGCCGGTGGCGCTCAGATCTTCCGGCAGATCGCGCTTGGCATGGCGCGCCGCGGCTGCCACCGACTGCATCGGTAGCTGCTGTGCCACTATTTTGAACTGGTAGGAGCCGCCGTTGAACGGCGCCAGAGCATTGCCGCTTATGGTGAGCAGGCCATCGCCTACGGGCGCGCGGCAGGCGACGTTTGACCAGCTCTGGTCAATGGAACTGAAACCCGCGTCGCAGCGTGCGCGCAAATCAAGGTAACCGGGGGTGATGATGTCGTAGCGGCGGAAGTCCTGCACGCGGGCGTCGGCGCGCACCGCCAACGACGCGGGAGTTCCGCTCAGCCGGGCGGAAAGATCGAGGGCGCCGCGCCAGCCGCGGTCGCGCCCGTAAATCAGCTGCGTCAGCTGTCCCAGTTGAGCGTTTTGCCAGTTCAGCCGAACGCTCACTGGCGTTTCGCGCAACGAGGGCGCGCGCTGGAATGAGCCCTCCAGCCGGAGAGTACCCGTGTCGCTGAGGTTTTCGTCGGTGCGCACGGGCTGGGCGGCGATGCGGAAGCTCCATTTGTTTTCCGTCTCTTGCCAGAAAGCGAAGTCAGCATCGGTCAGCGCATAAACCTTCTTTTCCGCGCCCATCTTGAAGTTGATGCGCCCGCTGTCGGCTTCGATGTAGGGGAACCGCAGCCGGGTCTCGGGCTTGCTCTGGGCGGTAGGAGCGGAGGGAGCGCGCGCGGTGCGTTCCAGCAGCGCGTAAATGTTCCAGCGCCCATCGCGGCGGCGCACCAGGTTCAGGCTGGGATCCTGCAAAACCAGACGGGCGATTTCCAGGCGTCCCCGCCACAGCGAACTCAGGCGCAGGTAGGCGGTGACCTCATCGGCCCGCAGCAGGGGTTCCGCGCTGAAGGCGGGATCGTCCGCTACCACCAGGCGCTGCAGGTCGAATCCCGGCTGCGGAAGAAGGCGGAGATTGACCTCGCCAATGGTCACCTGCCGCCCCAGCGCCTGCCCTATGGACTGGTCAATGCGGGCGTGAAAGCGTCCCATGCTGATCAGTGGAGGTATGAGCAGGGCGAGCAGCACGAGAGCCGCAATGGCCGCCACCGTGTTGCGCGTGACTCGCTTCATCGCACGATGTGCAGCATGCGCCCCCAGCGCGTCTGGTCGAAGAAGTGGAAGATCACATGAAAGACGAAGCCGATGCGGTCGGCGGCGCTGCGCTTCAAGTACTGGCCGGAAGATTCCACGAACGACCAGTAGATGAACAGGGGCCGCCCGATCACATTCTGACGCGGCACAAAGCCCCAATAGCGGCTGTCGTAACTAACATCGCGATTATCGCCCATTACGAAGAGGCGGTCGGGCGGGACCACGAGGTCCTGGCCCTGAATATGCGAGCCCAGGGTCAGGCGCCATTCCGGGGTAACGCTGTTGGCGTCAGTGGGGGAGATGGCGGGGAAGTTATCGCGGTAGGGATTGTAGCTGCCATCGCGCAGCACGTAAGGTTCTTTGAGCGCCTGGCCGTTGCGGTAAACAATGCCGTCGCGCAAGTGGATATGGTCGCCGGGCACCCCCATCACCCGCTTCACCACGTACAAGCCGGGCTCGGCCGGGGAGAGGAACACCACAATGTCGCCGTCCTTGGGGTCGTGGTAGGGGAGCAGAGGTCCCAGATAATGCGAAGCGGGGGCGAAGCCGATGCGGTTGACGAAAACGTGGTCGCCGATCAGCAGCGTGTCCTCCATGGAGCTGGAGGGAATCTCGAAGGCCTGCACAACGAAGGTGATGATGAAGAGTCCCACCACCAGCACCACGGCCAGGGAGGCCAGGAACTCCACGGTGGTCTCTTTTTTCTTTTCTTCTTTCTTAGACAGCTTCTTGGCCGGAGATTTGGTCTTGCTCAGCGCGGTTG
>JBLMXE010000284.1:0-2625 GCA_050257615.1 Chlamydiota bacterium
TCGCGCCGGCTGCGCATGCTGCTGGTGATTGCGGAAATCTCTCTGGCGGTGATCCCGCTGGCCGGCGCTGGACTGATGGTGCGCACCCTGCGTGCGCTGATGGACCAGGACCTGGGTTTCCGGCCGCAGCATGTGCTCACGGCAAAATTGTCTCTTCCCCCGCTGCGCTACTCCACTCCAGAGCAGCAGCGAACCTTCTGTGCTCAGTTCCTACAGGCGTTGCAGGCCATTCCCGGTGTGCGCTCCGCCGGCCTTGCCAGCGGATTGCCCATGAGCGATATCAGCATCAGCGGCTTCCATCTGGAAGGGGAGAGCGCCAAGACTTCAAACCGGTCGGTGGATTATCAGCTTGTCTCTGAAGCTTACTTCCAGGCCATGGGCTCGCCACTGCTGCGCGGCCGCGGCTTCGCCCGCCAGGAGGCGGAGCAGGGTGCGGGTCTGGCGATCGTGAATGAAGCGCTGGCCCAGCAGCTGTGGCCGGGGCAGGACCCGGTCGGCAAAGTTCTTTATCTCGACCGGGGCGACAATCCCACTCGCGAAATTGTGATCGGCGAGGCGCCTGACACGCACCAGTTGTTCCTGTCGTCCGCCGTGCGGCCCGAAATCTACCTGCCCCAGCGCGCCTATACGGAGATGAGCCTGGTGGTGCGGGGCAACGGCGATCCCATGGCCCTGGTTCCTGCGGTCAGGAGGGCGGTACTCAGCCTGGACAAAAACCTGCCGCTCTATGAGGTGCAGCCCCTGACCGCAATTTTGCGGGACAACGTGGCCCAGCAGCGCTTCACCATGTACCTGCTGATCGCGTTTTCCGGCCTGGCGCTGGCGCTCTCCGCCATCGGTCTCTATGGCGTGCTGGCCTACATGGTCAGCCGGCGCACGCAGGAGATCGGGGTGCGCATGGCGCTGGGGGCGCAGGCGGGAAACGTGCTGGCCATGGTGCTGCGCGAGGGCGTGACGGCGGCGGCTGCCGGGCTGGGCCTGGGGCTGGTGGGAGCGCTGATCCTGGTCCGGCTCATGTCCACGCTGCTGTTCGGAGTGAAGGCCGCCGATCCGATCACCTTTTCCATCGTTGTGCTGTTGATGGCTGGGATCGCGTTGCTGGCCAGCTACGTGCCGGCTCGGCGCGCCAGCCGGGTGGATCCGATGACGGCTCTGAGATATGAGTGAAGATCCCCCCTTGGCAAGAACCGCCAAGGTGGGCACCCTTTTCCAATCCATGTGTGGTGAATATGAAAAAAGTGAATGGTGTCTTCGGTGCAGTTTGTGGGCTGCTGCTTGTCCTGGCGGCAGCGGCAATTCCTTGCCCGGCTCAGGTGTTTCGGTTCCCTAATGCCGCGTCGCAGTTTCCCAACTTTCTCAATCCTTACTCGCCGGTGAATGTTCCGAAGCCGGTGCTGACCAACACGCCGCGGCTGGACACGCTGATGAAGAACGGCAAGCTGATGCTCTCGCTGAGCGACGCGGTGGCGCTGGCCCTGGAAAATAACCTGGATATCGCCATCGCCCGCTATAACCTCTCCATCGCCGATACCGACGTCCTGCGGGCCAAGGCGGGCGCGGAGATCCGCGGCGTGGCCACCGGCCTGGTGCAGGGAACTCCCGGCGGCGGCGTAGGCGGCTTCGGCACTGGTGCACAGGGCCAGGGCGCGGGCGGCACTACGGGAGGGGCGGGCGGCGCCGGTGGCGGCGCTTCGGGACTGGTGGAGTCCACCCTGGGCGCGGGCACGCGGATCGAATCCTACGACCCGCAACTGACGGCCAAGCTGGACATTGAACACATGGCGCAGCCCATCAACAACGCCGTCACCATTGGACAGATACCCATCTACCAGCAGAACACCGGCAATGCCAACTTCGAGTACACGCAGGCCTTCGCCAGCGGCACGCAGATGGTACTGGATTTCAATAATTTACGCGGAACCGACAACAGCCAGTTCGACCTGCTGGTGCCGCAGGTGTTCACCCAGTTCAAGGTGGAAGTGAAGCAGCACCTGCTTTCCGGCTTCGGACTGGGCCCAAACATGCGCTTCATTCGCATCGCAAAAAATAACCGCGAGATTTCTGACGTGGCCTTCCGCAACCAGGTGATTGCCACGGTATCCCAGATTCAGAACATATACTGGGACCTGGTGAGCGCCTATGAAGATGAGAGAGTCAAGGAGCGCTCGCTGAACCTGGCGGAGAAGACCCTGTCGGATAACCGCGAGCAGGTGCGTATCGGCGCCTTGCCGGCCATTGAAGTGACCCAGGCGGAGAACGAAGTGGCCAGCCGCAAGCAGGACCTGATCATTGCTCAAACCGGCTTGCAGCTGCAGCAGTTGCTGATCAAGAACGCCATCACCCGCAACCTGAGCGACCCCTTCATCGCCGCTGCCCCGGTACTTCCCACGGACACGATGTACGTCCCGGAGCAGGAGCCGGTGCAGCCTATTCAGGATTTGCTGGCCGACGCCTTCTCGCACCGTCCCGAACTCGCGCAGGCCCGCATTGACCTGACCAACCGCGAAATCAGCCGCAAGAGCGCTAAGAACGCCCTGCTGCCTACGGTGGACCTGGTGAGCTGGTATGGCACTTCCGCGCTGGCGGGAGAGCAAAACCCGGGTTTTACCTGCGCTCCCGGGGTTG
>JBLMXE010000285.1:0-8008 GCA_050257615.1 Chlamydiota bacterium
AAGAGCTCGCAGAAAATTTCAATCTCGCGGCGCAATTCCTCGTAGGGGATGGGCTTGATGAACTTTTTGGCCGCGATGGCGGTACGCCGGTCGAACTTGCGCAGCTGCGCTGCCGTGGCTCGCGCCACTCGCAACCCCTCGCCCTCGCCCGCCAGCTGGCTGACCAGGCCCATGGTGGCCGCCTTTTGCGCATTGAAGCTGCGTCCGGTGAGCAGCAGGTCGCGAACTACGCCGTTGCCCAGGTCGCGCTTGAGGCGGGGGATGCCGCCGAAGCCGGGAATCAGCCCCAGTCGCAGCTCGGGGAAGCAGAAGCGCGCCATCTTGTCGGCGATGATCAGATCGCAGGTAAGCGCCAGTTCGAAACCGCCGCCGAAGGTGACGCCGTGGACGGCGGCAATCGTGGTCAGCGGCGAAGCGTCAATGCAGTTGAGCACGCGATGAATACGCTGCAGAAACAGGCGCACCTGCCGCACCCGTTCCTCCACTGGCATGCCCTTTCCCTTTTCGTAAAGCTCGCGCAGGTCCGCGCCGGCGCTGAATCCCGAGGGCAGGCGGCTGTAGATGATGAGCGCGCAGGCCTGGTCTTCCAGGCACTTGAGCGCGCCCATGAACATCTCCAGCTCGTTCAGCATGAGCGTGCCGATCTCGTTGGCGGGCTGCCGCTGCAGCGCCAGCTCGATCACGCCGTCCTGCAGCTCCCAGGAGAGCGCTTCGCCTTGAAAATTATCTGCGATATGTCCGACCTCAGGGGCTAAAGCCCCAACATCGTTAGACCGCTGTTTCCCCGGATTGAAGTCCGGGGCTTCCACCCTGATTTGAAATCTCCACACGCTCTACTCATCCCGCTCGCACTTCCTGCCTGGCGTACAGATTTTCAATCTGCTCACGCAGACGCGCTGCAATCACGTCGCGCTTGAGCTTGCCATTGATGGTCATCATGCCGCTCTCTGCCGTGAACGGCTCCGAATGAATATAAAAGGCGCGCACCCGCTTGTAATGCGGCAGCTCGCGGTTCACTTCATCTATCGCGAACTGAACCTGCTCGGGTGTCGGTGTCCCCGTTACGACGACCGCCACAAACGGCCGCCCATGTCCCACCACTACAACCTGCTGAGCGTCGGGCAGCAGGCGCAGCATTTCGTCTTCAATCGGTTCGGGCGCTACATTGTGTCCCGAACTTAAAACGATCAGGTTCTTAATCCGCCCCGCAATTCGCCATTTGCCGCGCTCGTTCACCTCGCCCTGGTCGCCGGTATGAAACCAGCCGTCGCGCAAGGCTTCGGCCGTCGCCTGCGGACGGTTCCAGTAGCCGCGGAACAAATTGGGCCCGCGCACCAAAATTTCGTCATTCTCGCCTAACTTCATTTCAATGCCGGGAATGGCCGGGCCCACGCGCCCGGGCTGGACGTCGCGCGGATCGTCCATGGTGCAGATCGCCGTGGTCTCGGTCAAACCGTAAACCTGCAGCACCGCAACCCCCAGCATCATGAAATAGAGCTGTGTCTCGCGGGCCAGCGGCGCCGAACCGCAGATTAGCGCCTTCAGGTTGGAGCCGATCATCTTCTGGCGGATGGTGGGAAATATCATCCCCCGGCCCAGCGCCAGCCACAGACCGCCCAGCACGGAACGTTCGCCGCGTTCGCGCGCCAGCCAGGCCTCCCGCGCCCGCGCGTAGATCAGGTTGGCCACTCCGCCAGTCTTGCGTAACTGCTCGTCAATTCCGGCGCGCATGCGCTCCAGCAGAATTGGGACGTTCAAAAAGTAATGCGGCGCTGCAGCGCGCATGTCCGCGGCCAGCGTGCTCAGGTCCATGGCCATCATCAGCAGGTTGCCGCGCTCGAGGCACGTGAGCAGCATGATCCAGGAAGCGGCAAAACAGAATGGCGGGTAATGAAACACGCGCTCCTGGCCCTGATGCCCGGCCATCAGCACGTCCAAGCGCTGCGAAGTGGAAGCGAGAATAAAGTCCACGCCGCCGCAGCCCAGCACCACGCCCTTGGCCTCGCCCGAAGTGCCGGATGTGTAAACGATCGCGACCGCATCGTCCGCGGCCAGCGGAACCGGCGCTTGCAGTTCACCCGGCGTATCTTTGACAAAAATTTCATCGAAGAGGGCTGTCAGCGGCGCATCCGGCCAGTTCTGGGCGATGGAATCGCGCAATGCCGCGTCCCCGCAGCATAGCAGCGCCGGCGCACAGTCCTTCATCATGGCCACCAGTTCGCCAGGCGCCTGCCGCGCATAAAGCGGCACCGCGATCAAACCCTCCGCCAGAATAGCCAGATCCATCGCGACCCAGCGAATGCTGTTCGGTGCAAGCAAGGCGCAACGGTCGCCTTTCTTCAGCCCTTGCGTGCGCAGGAACGTGCGGGCCGTCTGAATGAGCGCGGCCAGATTCGCGCCCGTGGCAGAAACCGACTCGCCGCCCGCCAACTCCTGCAGAAGAACAGTTTGTGGCGACTTCTGCAGTCGTTCAAAGATGGTTTCCAGAAAATTCAAATCAGTTCTCGGGTCTCAGTTCTCAGTTGTGGAGGCTCACTCCGGCCGTCACTCACAAAAACCGCTCGCCTGAAGCTCCTACGGAATTGCGATGTGTCGCTTACTACGCGCTCACACCCTCGTACTCTTCCGCCAGCTTCTCCAAAGCGGGGCTAAGCGGGGGAAGATACTCCTCCCAGCTGCGCACCCCGCCGCGGACGGGAAACTCGGGATAGCGGCGCTGCACTCGTTCTTCAAAGTAAACGCCCATTCGTGCCATCATTTGCACATTCCGAACCACCGTGCGCCCAATGCCCTCGGCAATGCGCTCCCGCTCCTTGAACAACTGGTCGAGCACCACCATCAGTTTGCCTTCCAGTTCCGAATCGTCCACCTCCAGCAGCAGGTCGGCATGGCCGCGCTCGCGCATCAGGTTGCGGATGCGCTCATCCATGGTAATGCCCGCGGAAGCCACCAGCCCGGGCATTGAGGTCACAATCCCGTGATAGCGCGACGACACCATAATGTTGCAGGCGCGCAGAATGCTCACCAGCTGATACATGTCGTAGTCGTCGGAACTGAACACCGGCACGCCGCCCAGCCGGCCGGAAATCCATTCGCACGCCCGCGTGTCCAGCCGCTCCGTGGCAGCCAGCACCAGGAACACCCGGCGCACTTTGCGAAACGCGTCCACCGCACCGGCAATGGCAGCGAGATACCGCTGGTAAGCTGCGTCCACCTCCGAACCCGACTTGTGGAAGTAGACGGTGCGGTAGTGGCTGTCCTTAAACGCGCCGGTGGCAGCCCGCAATGCGTATTTGGCGATCGAAGCCTTCACCGGCCACCAGAACGGATTAATGGGGCAGACCACCAGGACCGTGGTGCTGCCGTCCCAGCCCGCTTTCCGCAACTGCTCCCGCCCGTATTCCACCGGATGCGGTTCGAAGGTCCACGCCGTGTCCGTGCCCAGTTCCGTGGAAACGCCCAGGCCGCGCAGCACTTCGCGCGACTCCTCGTTGCGGGTGATGATGAACGAGTCACGGCAGTAGCGCCGGCACATCTTGGCCACCAGCGGGTCCATATGCCCGGCCTCGGCACCGTAGCCGACCGACAGTTTGTTCTGCGCCGCTGCCAGCGCCAGCGAACCGATCATCATGGTGGTCAGGGCGTTGGCGAATTTGCTCTTGAACATGGAGCCTTCGCAGGCCACCACGCCGTGGTGCTGCGGCACCTCGCGGTGCAGATAGGGCGGAAAGACATCCGGCAGATGAGTCTGGCGCGCGTCGCCGAAGTAGCCGCGCGAGAAATCGAAATTCTGCGTCATCACGCTCAGGCTCAGGTTCTCCGGCCCGAGGATGCGCCGCACCTGACGCATCATCTCTTCCACCCGGACGTCCGAGCCCGTGTTGCGCGTGCCGTTGTAGCCGGCAAACAGCAGCTTCAGCTTTTCGCCCGGCTGCCACGGCCGCCCTTCGCCCAGCATCCACTTGAGCTTGGTCAACTCGATCGAGGCGCTTACCCAAGCTTCCAGCATCAGATCGGTCATGCGGCAGTCCCTCCCGCCGGCGCCGGCCAGTCCTGGTAACGGTAGCTGAAGTGGTTATCGCGGCTGAACTTCAGCAGGGGATAGCTGTACTGTGAAAAAGGCGCGGGCTCGCGTCCCATCTCCCGCACTACGCGCGTATTGTCAAACACCGTGTTCCACACCAGGTACGGCAAAAAGACCTTCATCAGCAAAGCGCCGAAGCCCAGGCTGCCGCGCCGCCGCGCCAGCCGTTCCACCACGCCCGTGAACGGCCGCTCCAGGCTGGGCATGTACATGGGCGCTCGCCTGTGTTGTGCCCGCGAAAGCGTGTCCGTCAGTTCGCGAAAAGTCTGCGACGCCACGCCGGAAGACAAGTGGTAGGTGTCGTAGTCCGGCTTAGCCTTCTGGTGCAGGGTGACAATGGAATCGGCCACAAAATCCACATTCACGATGTCAATCTTGTCGGTGGACCGGAAGGGCAGGACCGGCAGCCCCGCTAAGAAGACGAAGGCGCGCACCATATCGAACTGCGTGGTTTGGGGATAGCGGCTGTCGCCCAGCACGATGCTGGGTCGAAAGATGGTGCGCGGCACATCGGGCAGCAGTTCCCGGATCATGTGCTCGCAGAATTTCTTGGTGCGGGCGTAAGGATCGTAGTCGGAGCGCGCCCAGTCAATGGCCTCGTCTTCCTTCACCACCTCGTTGCTGCGCTGGCCGGCCACCGCCACCGTGCTCACATGGCTGAATCGCCGCAGGCCGTGGTGGTCGCGGGCCGCCGAAGCCAGTTTGATCACTTCCAGCGTGCCCCGCAGGTTCACATTGAGGCACGATTTCTCCGACTTGCGGTTGAGCGAGGCCGCGCAGTGAATGATGGAGTCAGTGGATTCCGCCAGCCGCCGGTAATCCTCTTCGCTCAGCCCGAATCGGCCGCCCGTCAGGTCGCCGCGAAAAATTGTGATACGCGACTGCAGGTGCTGGTGAAAGCGGGGAAAATTCAGGTGCAGCTGCAGAGCGCGCCACAAGCGCACCTCGGCCTCGCGCTCGTCCTTGGCGCGCACCAGCAGGTTGAGATGATCGCGATGCCCTTCCAGCAACCCGGCCGCCACATGTGCGCCGATGTAGCCGGTTGAGCCGGTCAGGAATATTGCCACGTTGCTCCGGTTGTGCCTGTGCTTACGCTCTCGTCCGCCGCCGGGCTGCAGCCGGGACCTGCCTTGCCGTCGCGGGCGGGCGGCAATTGGTAGCTGCGCCGCAACTGGCTCTCCACCGGACGGCCTTCAATCAAAGGATACGTCCACTTGCGCAAGGCGGGGATGTGCACGTTGATCCAGTACTCCCACCAGTCCAGCGAGCGGGTGTCGTAGCCAAACAATGCTTTCTCGTCTTCCGGCAGCGCCCGCGAGAGCCACTCCACATGCTCGGCTTCAAAGTCCTGCTCGTTGTGCAATATGAAGGGCTCGAACAGCTCGATCAGTTTCTCCACCCGCTCCAGCCCGCGCTCGGTGCGCACCAGCGGGGGCTGCAGGAAAGGAAAGGGCGCAGTCAACCGCTGCAGCGACTTAACCAGAGCTTTTTGGGCGGGCGCCGACAGCCGCTGGTAGCGTTCTTTGGATACGGGAATGGTGTCAAAGCGCATGCGCAGCTGGTGCTGCAACCCGTTCTGCGTGCGGTAGAACTTGCGGTGCGCCAGGCAGGTAAGCTCAATGGACCGCGCCATGTCGCAGGGATTGGTCACCGAGGTAGCCAGCTGGTACAGCGGCTCATGGCAGCGCTGCACAATGGCGGCGGCGATCAGCGTCATGCCCCGGCAGACCGTGTCCACCGGGATAATGTCCAGGTTCTTGCGCGCGTTACTGGGAAGCTGGCGGAAAAAAGTTCCCAACAGGTAGGAAAGTGAAGCGGAGGTGTTGATGCCCTCGTTCCAGCCCAGGAACGGCCGGGTAAGCGAGGTCTCCACAATCGCCGGCCGCACAATGGCAATGGCCAGCCCGGTTCCGCGCTGCTGCAGTAGCGATTCTGCCAGGCTCTTGGTGAAGGTGTAGGTATTCGGCCAGCCCAGCTCATGGGCGCGGCGGGTTCCCAAATCAGTGAGAGTAGTGCGCAACCAGCGAATGCGGTTCTTGCGGACCTGGTTGTCCAGCGCCTCCGGCGAAAGCCCGTTGCCGTTGGTTTTCTTTTCCAGAGTCTGGCGCTGTAGTTCCTTACCCAGTTCCGCGCTTTCCGAGCGCGCCACCGCTTCGTTCACCAACCGCCGCAGATTCTCCAGTTCGCGCTCGGCCTCAAAATGGGCATCGCCAGTCGGGGTGTAGTTTGGCTGTACCTGCTCGGGAACGCGGCCATCGCGGGCGCCCGCCACGTAACAGGTGGAAAGATGCAAGAGCCCCGCATGGTCGCAGCCGCGCACAAAGTCCAGCACGTTGCTCACCGCGTCCACGTTACCGGCTAGCGCGTCCCGCAGGTCGGGATTGAAGTCGGTGAGCCCGGAACTATTGATCACTACATCCACCGACGCTTGCAGCCGGGCCGTGGTCTGCGGGTCCAGCCCCAGCCCCGGCTGGCTGGCATCCCCCTCCAGCACCTCCACGCGACTGTTGAGATATCCGGCAAATTCCGCGCCCAGCCGCTCCTGCAGCGAATCGAACACGGGCGATTCTTCCACCAGCTTCTTGAAGCGCTGCGCTCCGCAAGTTGATTTTTGGCTGCGAACCAGCACGTAGATGCGGCCAATTTCCGGCAAGTCTTCCAGAATGTGCGCCAGCCACACCTTGCCGATAAAACCGGTGACGCCAACAAACAGAACGTGCTTGACGCCCAGGGCCTGGCGGACCGAAAGCCGCTCCGGGGCGCCTGCCGAGTCGAAGCGAACCAGGGGGCGCTGCGGCGGCTTCAATTCCCGCCGCGCCGGGCTGATCGAGGCCAGCAGCGTCTCCGCAGTGCGGCCCAATTCGTGGCTCAGCCGCCGCAGGTCGCGGCTGCCGTCCGGACCGCCACCCGTGATCAGGGCCAGCGCGCCGCGCGGACGAATCACCGGCTCCAGCAGACGGCCCGTCGCGTATCCGTCGCGAAACTCCAGCCGGTTGCAGATCAGTTCCTCCACGCCCAAGTGGCGGGCCAGGGGGCGCATCACATGGTCCAGCCCCTGGCTGACCAGCACGATTCGCTGTCCGGCGGCGAGCGCTTCCTGCAGCTTCCGCACCCCATCCGGCTTCAGCCTGGGCTCCAGGTAATACTGGAAGTACTCCTCGCCCAGCAGGTCGAGGCGGTCGCGGCTGATGTCGCGCAAGGCGGCATGCACCAGGCGTGTGGCAAAGACCCGGTTGGTCGCGTACAGCAGGGGGCGAAGCAGCGCCTGCAGAAAGACGGCGCTGCGGCGAAACCAGCGCTCGGCGAAGCTCTGCGCATTCCAGGCAAAGAAGGCCACCGGCCGCACCGTGCTCAGGTTGAGCAGGCTGCCTTCCACGCGCCAGTAAAGGGGCGTGGCCGGCGCTCCTTTTTGCCTCCACTCCTGCAAAACAGATCTCCTCAGAGTTCTAGAACGCGCTCAGGCTAAACTCTTATTGTAATCAATGTCGTACGGCGGGCGCCTCATTATCCTTCTGAGACCATAAGGATGCAACTAGGGCCTTGATCGGGGTCCCAAGAAAGTAGCGGCAATAACCGAATCGTGTGGGCACCGGCTCCGCCCGGCGCGGGCCTCCACACAAGCTCTGCAGACAAAAAGGCCGCCGGGGGTACCCCGGCGGCCTGAACTTCTGGAATGGCGTTAGTCGCCCAGCACTTCCTCGGCGACCTGCTCGTTCTTCTTGGCCTTGGATTGCAGCGCGTCTAGCGGGATGAAGCCATCCTTGCTGGCGGCAGGCCCCTCCTTCAGGATGACCTCGCGGTAGAGCCGGGCCATCTTTTCGTCGTAGGCGGCATCGTTCTTCATCTTCTCGTTGCGCGCCCGGATCTTCTCCTCGCGCGCGTTCTTGGCGATGCCCAGAGCGTCCAGGTCCTTCTGCTCTTCGG
>JBLMXE010000286.1:0-3908 GCA_050257615.1 Chlamydiota bacterium
CCCACCCTTTGTGGTTTGTGCAAAGGGTGGGAAAGAGTTCGCGCTACTTCCCGTTCACCTCCCGCCCGCTCTCCAGCTCCTGCACCACTCGGTTGGCGCCGTAAATGTTGCGCAGTGCTTCCACGATGCCGCGCGAATCTACGCTGATGGAACGGCCCACCTTGTCGCTGTATTCGAAATTCCAGGGCAGCGACTCGATGTTGCCGTCGAAAATAATGCCCACCACCTCGGCTTTGCTGTTCAAGGTCGGACTGCCGGAGTTACCCCCGATAATGTCCGCTGTATTGACAAAGTTCAGCGGCGTGGCCAGCTTGACCTGCCCCTTCCTCGTCATCCAACTTTCAGGCAGCTGATAAGGAGGTTTGTCCCCGTGCGCCGCCGCATGTTGGTAGGCTCCGCCCATGGTGGTGTAGTAGGGGTAATGCTTGCCGCCCAGAGTATAGCCTTCCACCTTGCCGTAGCTCAGACGCAGGGTGAAGGTGGCGTCCGGCGGCTCGCTCAACCCGCCCACGGCAAAGCGTGCCTTGGCCAGCAGCGCGCCGTCGCGGCGGGCCACCGACTCCACCTGGTCTTCATACTGCTTGCGCACCTGCACCGCCTCCGGCTCGATCTGCCTCATCAGCACGATCAGCGGGTCGGTGCTGGCCTCGATGGCGGCCTTGCCTCCATTCCACAGTTCCTTGCGTACAGCCACATCCTGCAGCTTGGTGTTCTCGATCAGATAACGCGCCGCTTCCTCGGGCGCCTTGCCGTTCAGCGCCGCCTTGACCGCAGGGTTGTCCGCGCCCAGGGCTTGCTGCATTCCAGCCAGCGAATCCGCCAGTTCCGCGGTTTCCAGGCTCTTATAAATCGGCGCGCTGGAAAACAGCCGTTCCTCCAGCGAGGGCAGGGCAGATTCGCGGAATTCCCGCAGCCGCTCCGGACTAGGCTTCGCGCGCTGTTCGGCGCCCCGCACCAGGTCGCGAGCGTACATCGCCAGGTTACCGTTGAAGGCGCGCATCCGCTCCACATAGGTCAGGGGCAGGTAAATCTCCTTCTGCACCTGCATGGACTTGGCCACCGCTGCCCAGGGATCGCCGAACTCCGCCCGCCTCTTGGCATCCAGGTTGACGAAATTCTGCAGCTTCTTCTCTTCCGCCGCTTTCTGCGCCATCAGCTGCGTGTCTTTCAGGCCGGAAAGATAGCCGGTCAGCGCTTTAAAAGCGTTTTGATACCCGAACAGGTCTTCCTGCGCGATACGTGCATTATCCGCCGACTCGGCGCCGAACTTCTGCAGCATGTTGATGCGCCGCTGGTAGGTCTCCAGCCGCGAGGGATAATCCGTGTCCCGCAGAAACTCCAGCTGCGCCATGGTCAGCAACCGCCCAGTGGACCCGGGGTTCCCGGAAACAAAAATCAGTTCCTTGTCCTTCACCCCCGTGGGCGACCAGCGGAAATAATTATTCAGGTGGACCGGTTTGCCGTTCTCATACACGCGGAAAAAAGAGATGTCGAGGTCGTAACGCGGGTATTCGAAGTTGTCGGGATCGCCTCCAAAGAAGGCGGCATCGAACTCAGGCGCGAATACCAGTCGCACGTCGGTGTACTTCTTGTATTGGTAGAGGTGGTAGGCCTCGCCCGAATAGAGCGTGACGATATCGCAGCGCAGCCCGGTCTTCTTCGCGCATTGCTCCTCGATGCGCGACATCTCCGCGCGCTGTGCTTGCCCCGCCTCGGCGGCCGACATGCCCGCTTTGGCTGCGCCTTTCACCTGCGCCGTCACATCTTCGGTCCCCACCAACTGGTTGAGCTCATACGCCGGGCACTTCAATTCTTCCGCCTGGGTGCGCGCGTAGAAGCCCGTTTTCATGTAGTCCTTGCCGGCAGTTGATAACTGCTGAATGCACTCCGAAGCTATGTGGTGATTAGTAAAAGTGAGCCCGTCGGCGGAGACAAACGATCCCGAACCCCCGTTGTTGAAGCGCACCGACGAAAGCCGCACGTGTTCGAGCCATTGCGCGGTGGGATCGAATCCATATTTCGCTTTCACCTTGGCGCTGGGAAAAGCCTCGAACAGCCACATGCCCGGATCCGCCAGGGCCATGGCACTGAGGAAAAAAGTCAGCAGGCAACTGAGTAGCAGAGCGCGTCTCATCATAAGAGATACTCCTTAGAAGTACGGCTCGCAGGCGGGCCGGGGAATTCGCCCGCGGGTCGGAGGAAACTCTTAACTATACGATTCCAGCACCCGCGGCGACAAACCGGCGGCACATTGGAAAACTCGCGCAAAGTGATGTATAACAATGAGTTGCGTGACGCTCGTCACACCGGCTGGTGCGCAACCGCCTGCTTCCGGCGCTTGGTTGCGAAAGGACCCTATGTCAAGTCTTACGGCTACGCATGTTCCCAAGGGGTTGGAAGGCATTGTCGCCACCACCTCCAGCATCTGTTTCATTGACGGTGATCGCGGCATTCTGGCCTATCGTGGCCTCGATATCCACGAATTGGCCGAGCATTCCACTTTCGAGGAAGTGTGTTACCTGCTGTGGTTTGGCAAGCTACCCACCCGTGGTGAGCTCCGCGACCTGAGCGCCCGCCTGGCCGAAGAACGCAAGCTGGACGCCTCCATCCTCAACCTGCTGCGCCAGGCGCCTAAGCACGCCCTGCCCATGGACGTGCTGCGTACTGCCGTCTCCGCGCTCTCCTTCTACGACGCGGACGAAAAGAACAACGATCACGACGCCAATGTGCGCAAGGCCATCCGCCTGACCTCGCAGATGGCCATGATCGTGGCCGCCTACGACCGCATCCGCAAGGGCAAGCCGGTGGTCGAGCCTGACCGCTCCCTCTCCCATGCCGCCAATTTCCTGCTCCTGCTCACGGGAGAAAAGCCGTCACCCGCCGCCGAGCGCGCCTTAGATGTTGCCCTCGTTCTGCATGCCGACCACGAACTGAACGCCTCCACCTTCGCAGCCCGCGTCACCGCGGCCACGCTTTCCGATATGCACTCGGCGATTACCTCCGCCATTGGCGCTCTCAAAGGGCCGCTGCACGGCGGCGCCAACGAAGCTGTGTTTCGCATTCTGGAAGCAATCGCCAAGAACGGCTCCGATCCCGTCGAGCACATCCGCGGCATGTTAGCGCAGAAAAAGAAGGTTTCCGGCTTTGGTCACCGCGTGTACCACACCGAAGATCCGCGCGCCACCCACCTGCGGCAGATGTCGCGGGAACTCAGCGCCTCGAGCGGCGAGAGTCAATGGTATGAGATGTCGCGCCGCATCGAGGAATTCGTGAAAGCGGAGAAGAAGCTCAACGCCAACGTTGATTTCTATTCCGCTTCCGTGTACCACTCGCTGGGCATTGATCTCGATCTGTTTACCCCCATTTTTGCCGTGTCGCGCATCAGCGGCTGGGCCGCCCACGTCATCGAGCAACTGGACGACAATCGCCTCATTCGCCCCCGCGCCGACTACATTGGCCCCGCCCACCCGCAGAAGTATGTGCCCATGGAGCGGAGGTAAGGGGCATCTGGCAGTTGGCACTTGGCATTTGGCCGCGAACAAGTAGCCGTCCCGCGATCGGGTGTGCTTGCCACCGCCCCGCAGGGCTGCTGAAGTAATGTTGACTTCGGCGTTTTGAGCTGTAAGATCGGGCTGACAGAGTGCCGAACACCACGGTTTATGGCTCAAGAAGACGGGACCATTACTTTTTGCGGACGTTCGGGGCGAATTCTTACTGGCCAAATGCTAAGTGCCAAATGCTAAGTGCTTGCCTCCCACGCACTTAGCTCTCTCGCGTTACAATAGATCCGTGGGGTCTCTCCGCCGCATTTATTTCGATAACAACGCCACCACGCCGGTGCTGCCGGAGGTGCTCGAGGCCATGCGCCCCTACTTCAACGAGCGCTTCGGCAACGCCTCTTCCATCCA
>JBLMXE010000287.1:0-13008 GCA_050257615.1 Chlamydiota bacterium
GTGCTAGTCACGGTGATGCGCGACCACCAGAAATATTTCGCGCTGGAGGATAGCGCCCACAGGCTGCTGCCGCATTTCCTGGCAGTATTGAATACCGATGGCGATCCCGAGGGCATCATCCGCCATGGGCACGAACGTGTGCTGCGGGCACGCTTCAATGACGCCCGCTTTTTCTGGCAGACCGACCAGAAGATTTCGCTGCGCGACCGCGTTCAGCTGCTGAAACATGTTACCTTTCAAAAGGACCTGGGGAGCTATTACGACAAAACCCGGCGAGTGCAGCACATGGCCAGCCACATTTCGGGCTCGATGAAGGAAGCGGGCGTGGTGTTACGGCCAGGAGTCATCCACAAGGCGGCCTGCCTGGCGAAGACCGACCTCACCACCGAACTGGTGAAGGAATTCACCGAACTGCAGGGCATCGTGGGCGGCCTGTATGCGCGTGTGCAAGAACTGGATCGTGACCTTGCCCCGGATGCCCATCGGCTGATCGCACAGGCTATTTACGACCACTACAAGCCGGAATCTATGGAGGATTCGGCCCCAAGCACTGTCGAAGGCGCGGTGCTTTCGATTGCTGACAAAGCGGACAGCATTGCCGGAATGTTCGCGCTGGGGCTGCAGCCCAGCGGTTCGAAAGATCCATTTGCCTTGCGCCGGCAGGCCAACGGAATCGTGAAGACTATTGCCGAGCACAAGCTGCCGCTGGGCATCGAGCAGTTATTCCGCGACGCGCTGGCCGGGTATGCGGGTTCGGAAGCGGAGAAAAAATTTGGGCCGAAGTTCGCCACTGCGCAGGGGCAGGCCGAGATTCTGCAGTCCATTGCCGCATTTGTTTGTGAGCGGATCGAGTTCTATCTGCGGGAGGCGCGGGGCTTCGCCTATGACGTGGTGAACGCGGTGCTGGCGGCGGGCAGCGATGATGTGGTGGACGCGGTGGCGCGGGCGCAGGCAGTGGCCAAGGTGCGGCCCTCGCCCGACTTCGAGTCCATCTCCATCGCATTCAAGCGCATGAAAAACATTCTGCGGCAGGCGCGCGAACTGGGGTCCGAACCGGCTACGGAACTTCATCCCGGAGCACTGAAGGAGCCGGCGGAAGTCAACCTGGCGGAACTAATTCCCGCGACTGCCCAGCGAGTTCGGGAACTGCGTGCCAAGAGGAATTACGAGCCGGCGTTGCTGGAAATTTCGCGCCTACGCCCGGCGGTGGACACCTTCTTCGATAAGGTCATGGTGATGGTGGATGAGCCCAACGTGCGGGCCAACCGTCTGGCCTTGTTGCAAACTGTCTTAAGGGAATTCTCTACGATCGCGGACTTCTCCGAGATTGTGACCGAGAGCAAAGATTCCAAGGTATCGAAAGAATCTTAAACAAAGCAAAGGAACAAACATGGCGACCCACGTTTTGCCCGAAACGGAATACCGCAGCGACCAAAAACCAGCCACCAAATACGTTTACTTCTTCGGCGATGGCAAGGCCGACGGCAACGGCAAGATGAAAGACGAGCTAGGCGGCAAAGGCGCCGGCCTGGCGGAGATGACCAATGCGGGCCTGCCGGTGCCCCCGGGATTCACCATTCAGACGGAGGCGTGCCGCGAGTACATGCGCACGGGAAAAGTGTCAACGGAAGTAGCCCGGCAGATGGAAGATGCGCTGGGCCGGCTGGAAAAACTGCAGGGGCAGAAGCTGGGCGTGGGCGAAAATCCGCTGCTGGTGAGCGTGCGCTCAGGCGCCAAGTTTTCCATGCCGGGCATGATGGACACCATCCTGAATCTGGGGCTGAACGACAGGAGCGTGGAGGCTCTGGCGCGGCGAGCCAACAATCTGCGCTTCGCCAACGATTCCTACCGCCGCCTGATCCAGATGTTCGGCAACGTGGTGCTGGAAATCGAGAAGTCGGCGTTTGACGAGGTATTCGAAGCCAAGAAGAAACAGAAGAAGGCCAAGCTCGATACCGACCTGGACGCGTCGGCGCTGAAGGAAGTGATCGAGGAATACAAGAAGGTGGTGAAGAAGCATGCCAAGCGCGAATTCCCGCAGGATCCGCACGAGCAGCTGGTGATGGCGCGCGATGCGGTGTTCCGCTCCTGGAATAACGACCGCGCCAAGCACTACCGCCGCATCAACAATATCTCCGATGACCTGGGCACCGCGGTGAACGTGCAAGCCATGGTGTTCGGCAACTTGGGCGAGAGCAGCGGCACGGGCGTGGGATTTACCCGCAACCCGGCGAGCGGGGCAAAGGAGTTTTACGGCGAGTTCCTGATGAACGCGCAGGGCGAGGATGTGGTGGCCGGCGTGCGCACTCCGGTGCACATCTCGGAACTGCAGAAGATCATGCCGGACGTGTACCAGCAGCTGCGCGACATCACCACGCGGCTGGAAAAGCACTATCGCGATGTGCAGGATTTCGAGTTCACGATCCAGGACGGCCGGCTCTACATGTTGCAGACGCGCAACGGCAAGCGCACCGGCCTGGCGGCGGTACGGGTGGCCATTCAGATGGTGGAAGAAGGACTGATCAAGAAAGAAGAGGCCATTTTCCGGGTGGAGCCCAACCAGCTTTACGATTTCCTGGTGCCGCGACTGGATGAGAAGAAACAGAAAGTGGAGGTGCTGGCCACTGGCCTGCCGGCTTCGCCGGGCGCGGCGGTGGGACAAATCGTGTTCACCGCCGACGATGCGGTGAAGAAGGCCGGAGACGGACGCAAGCGCAACCCGGTGATCCTGGTACGCGCCGAGACCACGCCGGAAGACATTCACGGCATGGAAGTGGCGGTGGGCATTCTGACCTCGCGCGGGGGCATGACCAGCCACGCGGCGGTAGTTACGCGCGGCATGGGCAAGTGCTGCGTGGCCGGCGCCGGCGATATCGAAGTGAACGAGAAAGCCCAGGAAATGCGAGTCAAGGGCAAGGTGCTGAAGGAAGGTGACTGGATTTCGCTGGACGGCACCACAGGCCGGGTCATCAACGGTAAGCTGAACACGCTGCCCGCCTCGCCCGATGATCCCGAGCTGCAGAAATTTATGAGCTGGGCGGAACCGTTCCGCAAGCTGGGGGTGCGGGCCAACGCGGACATCCCGCGCGATGCGATCCAGGCGCGAGCATTCGGCGCCGAGGGCATCGGACTGTGCCGCACCGAGCACATGTTCTTTGCCGAGGACCGCATTCCGCACATGCGCGCCATGATCATGGCCAGCACGGAAAAGGACCGGCGCATGGCGCTGCGCAAGCTGCTGCCCATGCAGCGCTCGGATTTTGTCGGCATCTTCCGGGCCATGGACGGCTACCCAGTGACCATCCGCACGCTCGATCCGCCGCTGCACGAGTTCCTGCCGCGCCGCGAAGATCTGATGGTGGAGATCGCGGTGCTGGAGGCGACAAAGCCGCGTTCCCCCAAGCTGCGTGAATTGCGCACCCTGCTACGCCGGGTGGAAGAACTGCACGAGTTCAATCCCATGCTGGGGCATCGCGGCTGCCGCCTGGGCATCACCTATCCCGAGATCACAGAAATGCAAGCGCGCGCCATCTTCGAGGCAGCCTGTGCCGTGGCCAAGGACGGCGTGAAGGTTTATCCCGAGGTCATGATTCCCCTGGTGGGCACGCTGAAGGAAACCGCCAACCAGAAGGAAATCATCGTGCGGGTGGCAGAAGAGGTCTTCGCGCAAAAAGAAATGCGGGTGGACTACCTGGTGGGCACCATGATCGAGCTGCCGCGGGCAGCGCTGGTGGCCGAGGAAATCGCCAAGGAGGCGCAGTTCTTTTCTTTCGGCACCAACGACCTGACGCAGACCACCTTCGGCTTCTCGCGCGACGACATCAACAAGTTCCTGCCCGCTTACCTGGCGGAAGGCATCCTCAAGCAGGATCCGTTTGCTGTGCTCGACCGCGAAGGCGTGGGCCAGTTGGTGCGCATGGGCACGGAGCGGGGCCGCAAGACAAGACGCGATCTGAAGGTGGGCATCTGCGGCGAGCACGGCGGAGATCCGTCGTCGGTGGAGTTCTGCCACCAGGTGGGCATGAACTACGTTTCCTGCTCGCCCTTCCGCGTGCTGACCGCTCGCCTGGCTGCCGCCCAGGCCGCCGCCGGCGAGCAACTGAAAGGCGAGGCGGGAAGGACCAAATGAAAACCGCAGAGGACACAAAGGACGCAGAGGGATAATGGATGTAGATCAAGTTACGGCAGCCATAGTGGATTCAGCCATGAAGGTTCACACAGCCTTAGGGCCGGGCCTTCTGGAGAGCGTTTATGAGAAGTGCCTTAAGCATGAGCTCACGAAACGTGGCTTCAAGGTTGAGTCTCAATTATGGCTGCCGGTGATTTACGATGGCATGCAAATTGAAGAAGGAGGTTACAAGATCGACCTGTTGGTGGAGAATGTCGTTGTTGTTGAGCTGAAAGTAGTAGAGAAGATCCTCGACATTCACAAAGCGCAACTGCTTTCGTATCTGAAGCTGGCCGACAAACGCGTCGGACTGCTGATCAACTTCAATGTCGTTCATCTTCGGGACGGGATAAGGCGGCTCGTAAACAATTATCCGGAGCCAAGGAGTTTTACGGCGATTCCCGCTTAATTCTTCCAGATTTCCTCTGCGTCCTTGGCGTCCTCTGCGGTTTTAATTTCCTACTGAACTTTCTGCAGCCTGGAGATGAGCTTCTGGGCCAGGTTTTCCTCTGATTCCGACCAGAGCAGGCGGCCGCTGAGGCCGCAGTTTGTCTCCACCTTGCTGGTGAACTCCACCAGTTTCTGCACATTGGCGCGCACGCGCTGCTCCACGAAAGAAGTGAGTTCGACATTTTCGCCCAGGAAGGGTGTGTCCAGGCCGAAATCCACCTGGATGTGGCCGTTCTCGCGATAAGCCTCTTCATCGAATTCCGCGCCGTGCACCAGAAATTTGACCTGGCGGGGCTGCTCCGACCACGGCTGGGCGGCTTCACCGGGCGCCCACAAGTCCCAATGCGCTTCGAAGAGGTAGGCGTAGTCTTCGTGCAGGAGGTCAGAAGCGATTTCGATCGCTTCCTCGGGCGTAGCCCCAGGCTGGAAGCGGCGCTCGAGAATGGTGGGCTCATCCCAGGAGATAGGATGCAGCGCCAGGTAGCTGATGCCGGGCTGCTGGGTGGAAAAAGGGAACTGGCGCATCACCATGAGGGTGCGCGGCAGCATCTCCTGCACTTCGAAGCTGGGGAACCAGAGGTTGAGATAGAGGGGATCAGCCATGGCGGTCTCCGAAGATTTTTGCAGTGTACGCGAAATCCCTCGGGGGCCGAAGCCCAGTCGGGATGATGCCCGCAATTGATCGCCGCAAGCAATTCGCTTGCCGGCCTTGTACCTGGACAGCCATCATGGATTCAATTCTAGACGGTCAGGATGCGGGGCGGCAGACAAGAGCATATTTTGACAGCGTGCGAAGGCGGCTGTTAGCATCAGTGCTTCCAGTATTTTGACCCGCCGCACCGCGTCCCCGTCGTCTAGCCCGGCCTAGGACATCGCCCTTTCACGGCGGTAACGGGGGTTCGAATCCCCCCGGGGACGCCACAGATCCTAATTACTCGCTGTCGCCGGGCAGAGCGTGCGTGGAATTTTGGTGAGGTGACCGGGAGAGCCAAAAAGCGTCATTCGGCTGCTCCCTCCCCTTCGTGCAGGCACTAGGGAACGTACCCCCTTCGGGTGAGTCCACTAATGGGAGATCAGTCAATTTGCCGATGAAATCGCTTATCCTCCCTACTCGCCCACTATAGGAGTGCTGCTTCAGTATGTGAGCGACGGCATCGCTGATTGGTGTGTAATCTGTTCCTACGGCACACACGATCACAGTGACCAAATCGGTTCGATGTAATCGAATGCCTCGAACGGCTGTGCTATCTGTAGAGCAGAACACAACTCGGCAATGGCCTGCGCGAGGGTGTCCGCCTAAACTCGAAGGCCATAGCTGTGGTCCGCTGACTTCTAAATGAGTCTTACTTAGGGAGACGCTATGCGCCTGACGTTTATGGTGGCAGTAGTTCTTTTTCTGAACGTAATCTCTCTTGCCCAGGACCGATCCTTAGGAGAAGTGGCACGGGAGTCACGCGCCTCCAAGTCTCGCCAAGCAACCAAGGTTTTCACCGACGAGGAAATGGCGCCGAAGCCCCTCACGTCCAGCGATGACCCAATTAAGGTGATCAGCAATGCGGCGTTGGGGCTTTCGCACAATACAAATCACCGCTGCCGCAAGGAAGCTGAGGGAAACAGCGGTCCAGGTTGGGCGGAGATCACAACCATAGAAGTGTCGGGGGATGATCGCATGCACGTTACCCTTGAGCCATCGCGTGCCAGCGCTGAGCGGCGCGAGATGATCCTCATTGGGGATGACCTGTTCGTCCGTGATAATAACGGTCCATGGCGGAAAACCGCTCCAGCGAGTTTTGGCTTGAGTAAGGGCAGAAAGTTCATTCCCGACCCACTGAACTTTGCATTCCAGCCTGGAGACCTCAAGTATCTGGGTCGCGAGGTGATCGAAGGAGTGCCGGCATTCCTCTATGTGGATGTCATCCATGCTTACGATTTGGAACGAACCATAAAGATTTGGGTGGGCACTGATGACGGCCTGCCGCGTCGCACGGAGATGCAGACCGCGGAACCCTCTTCTGGAATGAAGTCGCACGAAACTTACTCCTGCAGCTATGGTGTGGTTGCCAAGATCGAGGCTCCGATCTGAACGCGGCAGCTAGGGGTGCAGTCGCCGCACTAGCCAGAGCGCTGGGCGGGAAGCCAAGGTTTGCAGCTCCCCCCGCTACGCTCAGGATTTCGGCAGGCGACTCAGACGCCGCCTGAACCCCTCAACATTGCTGCGCTCACGATTTCGCCTGCGGTCTTCCACTTCTCTGCGAAGCCCAGCCCGGTCTGATTTGGGCCTTGACACGAAGCATTTTGCGAATACACTGAGGTCTTTTTGCAGTACCTGCCAATACCCCGGCAGTATTTGGTCGGCCACGCGTTTCTATCACCCAGAGATTTAAACCCATGGCAGCAGGAAGTCTTGGTCGTGCTCTGATTGTGATCGCGTTGTTGGAGATGGCAGCGCTGGGGCAAACCGTCGGCGGGCCGTGCCCCACGTCCAACTCAACCAACCAATTTATTCCGGCAATTTCGCCGGCTTTGATCTGCCTGGTTCCCCAGGTGTACGGACCAGGCGGCCTGGTGGGCGCCGATAACAATGGGCCCCTGGGCTCCACCAACCAGGGCTCCGCAGCATTCAAACACTCGGTTCATTTCCAAGCCTCCAGCCTGGCGAGTTTTTCTCCCTTGACGGCGGAAATTGGCACGCAGATCAGCGAAATACCTATCACCGCGCCGGCTTCAGGATTTATCTTCTCGTTTAACCCATCTCTAGGGGTGGTGTCGCAGACAACGCAGAACTTCGGGCCGATTCTGACCGAACGGGCGGAAACCATAGGCCGGCACAGACTGTTTGTCGGCGTCAGCTACCAATATTTCAATTTTGACAGTCTGGACGGAGTTGACCTGAGGAATTTCGGCGCCGTTTTCCACCATGAGCCCGAGGCGTGCCCCAGTCCCAATCCCAACAACATCACCTGCGTCACGGTCAATGGCAAGAGCGTGCCTGCGATTACCGAGGATTTTATTTCCACGCAAAACCGCATTGATCTGAAGGTTCACCAGACCACGCTGGTCGCCACCTTCGGCCTCACCGATCGCCTGGATGTTTCCGTTGCGGTTCCCATCCTGAACGTCCTCATGGACATGACTTCTGATGCCACTATTCAGAGCATCGAGCTTACCGACGCCGCTATCATCCCTTCCTGCTGCGTGCATCGCTTCGACAACCTGCATCCCACGTCCACGGAAAAGGAACTGTTTCCGCCGGTCGGCGCCTTCACGCCCGCGTATTACAACCACGCCTTGTTTACCAATGCCAATTCCGCGGCCGGCATCGGCGACGTGGTTTTCCGCGGCAAATTTCATGCTTGGCAGGGCGAAAAGGCAGGGCTGGCGGTGGGTCTGGATGCCCGTATTCCCAGCGGGGATGAGAAGAATTTCCTGGGCTCCGGCACTTGGGGCATGAGGCCGTTCCTGGCGTTTTCGTATCTGGGGAGGGTATCGCCGCACGCCAATGTGGGGTTGCAGGTGAACGGGAATTCGATTCTGGCAGGTGATGTCACGACCGACACCAAGGCGCAATTGCCAAATGTTATCAGCTATGCGGCCGGCGTGGACGTCGGGGTCGTCCGCCGACTCAGCCTTTCGGCCGATTTTCTCGGTCAGGCGTTGCAGAACGAGAAAAAAATTCTACTCGCTTCGCCAGTCCCCGATTTCACCGGCGGTTCACACCCGGACATTACCATCTCCACCGCGACCATCAACCAGGAAAGCGTCGCCATCGGTGGAAAGATAAGCCCGGTGGGAAGGCTGTTGATCACCGCGAACATCCTGGTCCGCGTTAATGATGCCGGACTGCACTACAAACCTGTGCCCCTGATTGGGCTCTCGTACACCTTTTAAGAACCCGCTCGGGGGCATTGAAAAAGGCTTTCGCCGGCGTGCTGTTTTGGCGACGGTGGATGAACGGAGGGCTAATTCCGCTCTTTTCGAGGCGTGCGGGAGCGATCGTCGTCTGTGGGGGTGTGCGCCGGGTTGCGGCCAACCACCTCGGCGATGGCAAGGGCGTTGCGCTCACGACGCTCGGCGGGGGTTAGGATATGCTCCTCCGTGGTGATGTCCTCTTCGATTTCCAGTTGCGCCGGCATGACCCGCCTCCAAACACGAGCCTAAGCTCAAGATCACCGCCAATCTGTGATGGAAATCACGGATCACTGTGAGGCAATGGACGCGGAAGGGCTAAGGGCCGTCTGCACGCCTCAGCTAGCGAATGGAGTCAATCACCCACTTTTGCGATCCGCCATGAGCGGAGGTCAATTTGTGCAGCCGCATTAGCACTTCGGCGGAACTCGGTTTTTGAGTTTTGCCGCGCATGGTGTAGCTGAAGGACTGAGTAAAACGAATAAGGGCCTTATCATGGTCAATCTGCGGCTCCCCAAGAACTTGGTAGGTCAAGCTTACCTGCTCCGCCTCAGTGAAGAACTTACGTAAGCTGCCGATTTGTCGTGGGGTCATGCCAGGCCAGATGGCGGCCAGTTCGTCCACATTTCGATTTTCGTAGGCCTTCTGATACTGCCCCAGAATGCCCAAGACGATCTGCCCGTCATCCACCGGAGGCGAAAGGGCGGGGGGAGAGGGGGGAGGGCGCAGCTCGGCCTGCAACCTTTTCATCTGCGCCTGGGCCGCGCTGGTATAGGCGCCGTGCGGATAACGGCGCAGGAAATCCTGGTAGGCGCCCAACTGGTTGACGCTGCTGGCGCGCTGCCAGGCGGTGCGCTCTTCGGAGCGCAACTGGGCCAATAGATTTCTCGCCATCGCAACATGCGCTCCGGACGGATACTTCGAGAGGAATGCCGTGACTTGTGCCGGGTCACGGGATTTGGCCGCCTGCTCCCAAGCGCGGAATTCGTCGTCAATGGACAGCTGCGCGTCGTGCAGGGAGAGCTGATTGGCGGAAATGGTGACCGGAGCGGTTACAGCCTTGTATCCCGGCGCCTCCACGGAAAGGGAGTAGCTCTCAGCCAATAAATTCTGCACGGCGTAGTGGCCCACTTGATTGGCGGTAACCCGGGTCGTCTTTCCGTCAGACCCCGTCAAGATGACGGTGGCGCCGGGAAGGGGGCCACCGGAGGCGCTGGTAATGGTGCCAAACAGTCCGCCGCGCACGGAAATGGGCAGCAGCCGAAAGGTGACAGTAGCAACAGCATCCTTGTGAATTTCGACGCGCTGCTCCACCTGTTGAAAGCCGGGCTTGTCGGCGGCAATATTGTAGGTTCCGGCGCTCATGATGGGAATGCGCAGCTTGCCCCCCTGGCCGGTGCTGCCATATTGGCGGCCGTTGACCAGGATGCGGACGCCGGCATCGCCGGCACTGACCAACAGCCCGCCGGTCTCCGGCGCGGGCGCCGCCGTTGAGGTGAACGATGCCCAGAATGGGGGCGGGGCCAGCAGGGCGTCCGATTTCTGGATGGCCAGTGGAATGGTGGGATTCAGGCGGTAGAGATACAGCCCATAGCCGGCAGTCAGCAGCAGAAGCGGCAGGAGAATTCCGGCGGCCAGCTTCAGGCCGCGCAGGTAGGCGGCGTGTTGGCGCCGCAACTCCGCGCCCGGCAGACAGGAGCGGACCCACTCGTCATCGAATACCTGGCCGTATATGCGGTTGCGCACCTTCAACCTGCCACCTTCCACCCGGGTGATACCGGAGAGGCGCAGCACGCTAACCAGCGGGTCGGAAGGATCGTCAGCCACTTTACGGTTGCGCCTCACCTTGGCGTACAAGGTGAGCAAGGACGGAGTATCCACCTCACTGCGCAACATCCGTTCCCGGACAAACAGGAGGTTGTCGTCGCGCTCGCGGGCGCGCCGGGAGAGGAAGAGCTCATCGCAAATGCGGTCCACATCTCGGGTGGAGGCAGCCTCACTCTGTGCTACCGCCAGGCAAAGGCGCTGGGTGAGATAGGGGTGGCCGCCGGTCCAGTGCAGGACGCGGTGCAGCAGCTGCAATCCGAGTTTGGGTTCGCGCTGCAAGCCCAGGGAAAGCGGCCCCGCCTCGCGCTCGCTGAAATCGGTGAGCTCGATGCGGCGACCCACGTTAAAGGGCGTGGTGCGGGTATCGCGGATGAGGTCGGAGGGACTGGCAACGCCCAGCAGGCAAAAAGTCAAACGGTTGAGAGCGGGTTCGTCGCTGCGGCGGTTGTAGAACTCGCGGATGCCGGCGAAAAATTCGTCGGTGGAGAAGGGCAGGCTGCGCACGCTGTCAATCTCATCCACAAAGATGATGACCGGGCCTTCGCAGTTGGGCAGAACCACATCACAGAGCACGCGCATCCAGCGCTGCAACGGGCCCAGGCCATGATGGCGGGCCCAGCAGTCCTCCACCTCGTCTTCCAAGTCCAGTTGTCTGCCGATGCGTTCGGAAAGGCCGTTGTACCACTGCTCGACGCTGAGGTTCTGGCCCAAGCCGGTGAGATCAAGCACGGCCACCGAGGCGTTCTGCTGGCGCAAACGGGCCGCAGTACGCACCATGAGGGAGGACTTCCCCATTTGGCGGGCCGTCAGGACATAGCAGATCTCACCCTGCAGAAGACCATGGCAGAGGCGCTCGTCGGCCTCGCGCGCCACATAGCAGGCGGCGTCCCGGCGCAAGGTGCCACCCACTACGTAAAAGGTCTCCGCTGCGGAGGTGGTGTGCGTACCGATCACAAAAGATGCCGCGTGAGGTAGATTTCATACAGCCGGCAGCGGGGGTGCATAAGCCGGACCGATTCGCCGGTGACAACACCCGAACTGCGCAGGCGGTAGAACAACTCGGGATTGGATACCGGCCGGCTCGCAAGCACGCCCCGCATGGCGTCACAAAGCGCCTGATCCTGGGCCAACGAAACCAAAATGCGGCGCAGGTGGTCGCCGAAGGGACCTTCGTCGCGCGCGGCGTGGCTTTCCAGTTCGCGGAAACTCAGATTGCGGGAAGCCAACTCGTGCAGCCCGCGCCGCGTCAGGTAGGGCTGCCCGCCCAGCAATTCGTAAAACTGCATCAGCTCTCTGGGATCCTTGAGCGGAGAACCGTAACGGCTGTTGAGTTCGGAAACCTGCTCCTGGGTGAAATCGGAGAGGGTAAGCCGCGTGCCCACGTTGAACGGCGACTGGTTCATGTCGGTAATAAAAAGATGTGCTTCGGTGGCATAGGCGATAGCCAGGGTGAGGTTCTGCCAGGGACCGGTGGGATCAAGCGAGCGCTCGTTGTGCCAGGAGCGGAACAGGCCGAAAACTTCGCTGCCAAAACTGCAGGTGAAGAGGCGGTCGGCCTCGTCCATTCCCCAAACCAGGCGGCAGGGGAGCTTTTTGAGCACTTCGCGGCGCAAAAAGCGCTCGAAATTCATGCTCGGCCCGCGGCGCGGGTTGCAGATGTCAGGCTCGATGCCGAGGTCGAGCTGGTCGGCGATGGCTTCTGCGAGAGCAAGAAAGAATTTGTCCACCGATTGCAAATGCGCCGCGTTCAGCTTTTGAAAATCGGTAAGCACGACCTTGCAGTCAGCCTTGCGGGCTTCCTGCAGCCCCCGCGCCATAAGCGAAGTCTTGCCCATCTGGCGCGCGCCCTTGACCAGCACGATGCTGTCCTGGCGGGTAATGGCGTCGTAGAATTCCTCGTCCGTAGGGCGCACGATGTAGAAGCTGGAATCGAGAGGTACAGCCCCGCCGACCGCTTCCAGTTTGACCGGCGGTAAGGGGGAACGGCCGACCTCAAGCAGCGAGGCGCTGATTTCCGCCAGCAGCGCGTCATTGTCTTGGGGGCCAGTCCAGCGGGCCCATTGGATGCCATCCAGAACGCCGGCCAGCGATTCCGGTAAGGGCTCGTCGAAATTTACCCGCACGGGCAGAATGAGGGGTTTGCCCGCGCGGCGCTGTGCGGCTTCGCGGGCAATCTGGACTTCATAGGCCAGCATCTCGCTTTGCACAGAGGCAGCGGAAAGCAGCACCACCACCGCGTCGGCGCGGCTGATGCGCTGCTCGATTTCCCGCGCCCATTCCATGCCTACCACCAGGTGGCGGTCTATAAAGACGCGGTAGCCACGGGCGCGCAAACCCTGCTCAGCGAGGCCCAGCAACTCTTCATCGGGATGGGCGTTGCGCTTGTAAAGAAGCACGATTTCGCCGTTGAGCGCGGGCTCGGGCGTCGCCGCCGTGACCGCAATGCTGGACGAACTGGCCCGGCCCGCGATGCGGCGCAGATCGGCGGCGATCTCGGCGGCGGAATGATAGCGTTGTTCCCGGTCCTTGTTGAGGGCGCGGTTGACCACGTGCTCGAAGGCCTCGGGCAAGCGCGGGTTCAGCCGAACCGGGGGGACGGGCGCCCGGTTCAAAATGGCCTCAAACACCACCGCGGAAGTATCGCCCTGGAAGGGCCG
>JBLMXE010000288.1:0-3208 GCA_050257615.1 Chlamydiota bacterium
AGGCCGTTGGAGGCCAGTGTCTCGCGGCTGTCAATGCGGAAGGGCTGGCCATCGAAGCGTGTCACCCGGCCGCCCGCCTCCTCCACAATAAGAACCCCCGCAGCCGTGTCCCAGGGGTTCACATTGAACTCCCAGAAACCTTCAAACCGCCCGCAGGCCACGTCGCACAGATCGAGCGCCGCCGAACCCGCCCGCCGCACCCCGTGAGTCTTGAGCGTGATCTGGTGATAGAAGAAAATGTTGGGATTTTTGTGCCGCTTGTGACTGGGAAAACCAGTGGCCACCAGGCACTCCCCCAGCTTGGAAACGCCGGAAGCGTGAATCGGCTGGCCGTTCAGGAAGGCGCTCCCGCCCTTTTCCGCCGTGAACATCTCGTTGCGCGTGGGATCGAAGACCGCTGCCGCCACCCGCTCATCCTTGTGCTCCAGCGCCAGCGAAACGCAGAACACAGGAAAGCCATGGGCGAAATTCGTGGTGCCATCCAGCGGGTCCACATACCAGCGATATTCGCTGCCCTGCTCGGTGCGCGTCCCCTCTTCTCCCAGAATGTTGTGCCCCGGCCAGCCCTCGCGAATGCGGCGGGTGATGAGGGCTTCGGAAGCGCGGTCCGCCTCCGTCACCAAGTCCACATCGCCCTTGTATTCCACCTTGACCCGGCGGTGAAAGTACCCCATCAGCAGCGCGCCCGCTTCTCGGGCAATTTCCGTCATGGCGGGCAGGAATTGCGGCCGGTCCCCCATTACGCTTTGCGCCGCGCCCCATCTTCCGCGATGTACATGATCTGGTGCTTGAAGATGAACAAGTTGGGCGCGCCCTCCCGCGTCACCCGTACCATGTTCTTGTCGTAATACTCAATCCAGCCCTTGACCACCTCTCCGTCCAACAGCTTGATGGTCACAGGCCGCTGCTTTTCCCCCAGGTTTTTCAGATAAGCCGCTTCCTCGAAGGTTTCTTCAGGCGGCGGGGTCTTGCCCTTCTTGGATGGATGCTGAGCTCCGGCTACGCGAAATGACATGGCAACATTCTACACGCCCCCCTCTGCCCGCGTTGTTGCTCCGCACGGTCCCGGTCAGGGTGCTGGCCCTTCCCGGGCATGGGTGTGTCTGAGAACTGAGAACTGCTACTCGGCTTTGCTGGTGTAGTACCCGGTCCTTGCCCGCACCGTCCAGTCGTTGCCTGCAGGCTTATTCACCAGGATTTTGATGCGCCGGAAATCAGAATCGGAGAGCCGCTCGGAAGGATAATAGGCCAGCAGATACTGCGTGCGCAGCTCGTCGCTGATTTTGCGGAAGGCTTCGTCCAGTTGGTTGATCCCGGAAGCGTAAAAGTACTTTCCCCCGGTATCGCGCGAAAGCTGGATCAGCGCGTGTTCCCCGCCAATGTCGCGCCCGGCATCCGCCTCGATCGGCACCACGATAATGCTGTAAACAATAGCTTCCGCCTCCTGCGCCGCCCGCAGTGCTTGCTGGTAATCCGTAGTGCTGACCGTGTCCCCGCCGTCGGTGATCACCACCAGCACTTTGCGGCCCTGGCGACGGCTCAGCGCCCGCGCTCCCAGGTAGAGGGCGTCGTACATGGCGGTGGCCGCACCCGGGCGCACGCGGCTTATCCCATTGTCAATGCGTTTGAGATCCGAGGTGAAGGGCGTAAGCTCGTCCACAATTTCGCTGAACTGAAACAGTGCCAGCGCGTCCACCGGCCGCAGGATCGTGCGCGCGAAGCGCCGCGCCGATTCCAGTTCCAGGTGCAGGTCCTTATACGTGCTGAGGCTCGTGTCTACCTCCAGCACAATTGACAGCGGCAGGCCTGATTCGCGGTTGAATACGGCAATCTTCTGCGGCTTGCCATCCTCAAAAACAGTGAAGTCCTGTTTCGTCAGCCCACCCACCGGGGCCCCGTTCTGGTCCACCACCGTGGCAAAGACGTTGACCAGTTTGACGTTCACCCGGAAGGTGGCAGCGGATTGGTCGTCGTCCGGCCTCTTTTGCTGCGCCGCTTTCGCTTCCGGCAGCTGCTTCAAGAGATTTGGAGTTGGACCCGTGCTCTGCTGGGCTACGCACCACGGCGCCAGCCATAGGAGCAGGAGGATTGTAAGAAGCACTCGCTTGGGACCGCTCAGGACGATTGCCCTATGGCGTGCATTGCGACCCTGGTGGCCGAAAGCCGAGGGCCGGAGGCCGACAGCGCCGGGCATGCCAAGAATAGAGTGCAACGGGATAGGTTTCATTTAGATGCAGGTTTCTTCCCCGCTGCCGGCGAAATATCTCCCGCCCTGGCAATGTCCTCCGGGAAGGGCTGGCCATCCGCCCACACTGCTCCGTCTTCAAAATACTCCTTTTTCCAGATAGGAACGGTCTTCTTCAGAGTGTCAATTGTCCAGCGGCAGGCATCGAAGGCGGCCGCCCGGTGCGCCGAAGCCACTACAATCAGCACGCTGGTCTCCCCGATCTCCAGCCGCCCCAGCCGGTGCACAATGGCCACATCGCGCACTGCAAACCGCTCCCGCGCTTGCTCCGCCAGTTCTTCCAGCCTCTTCAGCGCCATGGACTCGTAGCCTTCGTAGTCCAGGTAGAGGGTGCGCCGGTTGCGGCTGTGATTGCGCACGATGCCCTCAAAAATGGCCACCGCGCCGTCTTCCGGCCGCGTGATGCCCTCAATAACCTTCTGCGAGTCAATCGTTTTCCAAGTTATCTCTATCTTTGTGGCGCGGGCGCCCTCGCCCGCGTTGTCGCTTCCCCCGCTCACCGGCGGAATCAGCGCCACCTCGTCACCATCGTGCAGGGCCGCCCCAACCTCGCTGTACTCTTGATTCAGAGCCACCGCCATCACGTCATAGTAGGGTTGAAGCGCGGGCGAAACCTCGGCATAGCGCCGCAGCAGGTCGGAAACACGCGCCCCTTCCGGCAGCTCGAGCGTGTCCCGCTCCCGCCCCGCAGCTTCCTTGAGTTGCCCAAAAAAAAGGACTTGTACACGCATGTGTCGTTGGTCGTTGGCCGTCGGTCGTTGGCTCTCGGCCCTCGCCATCCGCCTCGCTAGGCCACCAGCGCTAGTTTACCTGAGAAGGATAGCCGCGATTGATTCTGGCGACGGTTAAGGGTTTGTGGCGCGGGCGCCCTCACCCGCATCTGCCTTCGCCCATCCGCTCATGCATGACACCACCAGGTTGATCGAAAAGGGACATGAAATGGTTTTTTCGGTCGCCGGCGTG
>JBLMXE010000289.1:0-4308 GCA_050257615.1 Chlamydiota bacterium
ACGTTGGCGACCACGCCGTCGCCCAGCAGAATCAAAACCATGGTGCCCATGAACTCGCCCAGCAGGGGTGACGCCATCCGTAATTCCTCCGTTTTACTTAATGTGAACAGCCGCCCAGCAGCACCCGCATGGCACGCATTGCACAGGGAAGTCGCTGGGATTGTACCCTGCCGGGCAACAACTCACAGCTGGTGGGCGAGGGGGCGAGAGCAGGAAACAAGCCGACGCGGAGAACCAAACTCCGCGCCGGCGCTGAGGATTACTGTGGGACGAAACAAGTGGGGAATTTGAAGCTGGCGATGCGGGTCTGCCATCCGGCCGCGCTGGAGGCTTGTCCCGCCGCCGTGTAGTACTCGTTCACATACCAGAAGGTGCAGTCGTCGCTGGGATCAACATTCATGGAAGTGTAGTCGCCCCAGCGCGAGTTGGTGGTGGTCTGCACGCCCGTGCCGTCAATGATGGTTCCTTCACCCAGCGTCATCTGGCCGAGAGGGTCACCGGCGAGCCGCCCGGTGTAGCGAATTCCGGGATACACATCGGTGCCGTTGACCACGCTGTAGCCCAGCGCCATGTTACCCTGCCGGTCCATGGCAATGCTGCCCATCCAGCGGTGCACGCCATCATTGGGTGCATAGGTGCCTTGCTGGAAGAGCGAGTACTCGCCATTGGTACGGCGAATCTCATACCAGCGCACGCCCGCGATTCCAGGAAGAGCTTCGACCGACTGGTTGGTCACCATGGTTTCGTAATCCTTGAAGTTGCGGTAGGCCAGACGCCAGGTGGGCCGCTGCCGGTACGACAGGATGTCCAGGAAACGAGTGGGATCGGAAATGCCCGGCTGCGGCAGGCAGTCGCGGGAGGTGGGAGCGCAGGGGAAGATGGAGTCAAACGACGCAACCGGCAACTGGGTAGCGAGCTCGAGCGATGCCACCGGGGTGGAGCGCCACTTCACCAGCAGGTCCCAGATGTTGAGCGCGTCGAAGGTGGCCCCATAGCCGGCGCCATCATCCTGCGTTCCGACCAGGGGAATGGCCGTGTCGGTCTTGGGCTTCTGCTTACCGTCAATGTCGGCCGGCAGGAGCCCGTCGCCAACCAAGGGCAGCAGTTCCGGGTCATTGCCGTCAATGAAAAAGCTGACGGCGCGGGCGGGTTGGCCGTTTATCATCTTGTTCTTTTCCAGCGCGTACACCCCGATGCCGTACTCGACCGTGGGCCCGAACTCCCGCGTGGTGAGCACGTAGGAATCGGTCCACACTCCGTACTTGGGATAGTCGGGGAAGTACTGGAAGTGCGCTGTCTCGAAGGCATAGCGGTAGTACGAACCGGTGGGGTCGCCGGTGGTGGAAACAGCTACGCAGTTCCAGAACGGCTTTGTGGGATCGCTGAGGCCGCTGGTGGTGAACTGCGAGAGGAGCCAGCGATCCGTGAATTGGTCATAGAGCACGATGGGATCGCCCGAAAGTTCGGTGCAATCGGGAACTGCGAACCCTGTCCACAGGCTGCCGATGTCCACCGGACCCATCAGCTTGTTGCCCTGCTTGTCGTACACGGCCAGGACCAGGTTGATCATCTCCACGTAATGGTTGGGGCCAACGTCGCCGTCGGGATCGGGCGGGTTGACCCGGCCGCCGATGATGTTGAAATTGTCCTGGTTCGACAATCCTTCAAAATTAGCGGAGGTGGCCGGAATAGCCAGTGGCTGCAAGCCAAGGCGACCAGCCCCTTGCAAAGCGCCATCTCCGGAGTAGCCGCGGTCCTTGGCGACCGGCCCACGTTCCGGCCGGATTTCCACCACGCCCGGCAAGTGATGGAGAGGCGCCTTGCGCAGCGATGTGGCGGCCAAAGTGCGGAAAGGAAGCGAGACATCGAAGGCGACAGCATTTGTAAACTTGGGTTTCGGAGAAGCGGCGTTGGGAGCGGCTTGCGCCATTCCCATGCCCATGAGAAAGAGAGATACCGCAAGGAGAGCGAGCATAACCTGTCCCGATGGCTTAGTTGGAATTAGTTGGATCCTCCTTTTCTTACGAGGGGTGATTGTTCGTGCAGGGTGATTGGACAAAACGGAACCCGAGGAGACGGCTAGTAGGCTACGTCCCTTGCTCCAGGCCGGTCTGTGACTGCGGTCACAGGCGGGGTGTGGCCAGCAACTTGGAGCCGGGCAGCCCGGCCCAACCCCGGTGGCGGCCGGCCGATTCCAACGGATGCATGGGGAGGTGTGCAACTATGAAAACAGCTTCGATTCTTTGCATGTTAGGGGTGATGGCTTCTCTGGCGTGGGCCGGAAGCGCTGACTCGGCGGCAACCAAGAAGATTGATCAGTCCGCCACTATCATTCACCAGATGACTACTGGCAATGCCGGTATCCCTGATGCGGTTCTCAGTGGCGCTAAGTGCATTGCCGTAGTTCCCCACATGATCAAAGGAGCGTTCATGGTGGGCGGCGAGCACGGCTCAGGTGTCGCTACCTGCCGCACCAGTTCGGGATGGAGCGCGCCGGCTCCGTTTGATATTTCCGGCGGCAGTTTCGGCTGGCAGGTCGGCGGACAGAGCACGGACCTGGTGATGATGGCGATGAATGATCAGGGCATGAATCAGCTACTGTCGGGCCACTTCAAAGTAGGGGCGGGCGCCTCCGTCGCCGCCGGGCCAGTGGGACGTTCCGGATCGGCAAACGCGGGATGGAAGGCGGCCATTCTGACTTACGCGCGCTCCAAGGGCGCCTTCGCCGGGGTGAGCGTGAATGGCTCGGCGATTACCCAGGATAAGAAGCTGACCAAAGAGCTGTACGGGCATGAGGTGGCCTTCCAGCAGATTCTGAAAGGCCGGGTGACACCGCCAGCAGCGGCGGAAGCCTTTATCACCGCGGTCAGCAACGCCGAGCAGTCTGCTTCGGCGCGCCATTAAGTCAGCACCACGGGAAACGCGAGCGGTGGCGAGACTGTTGCGCCGCTCGCGTCTTCGATGTTGAGCCGTGTTCAGGCAATTTTCTTGGGTTTGGCCGGCGCCGGTTTCAGGGCGATGTCTGCGAGCTTGAGAAATTTTTGCAGGAACTGCTCCTCCTCCTGAGCGGAGGAGATATCCTGCGGCTTCGGAATAACCTTTCCGTTAAGAGGGGGAGCGGGGGTCTGCCCGGTGCGGATAAGAACGATACGGCTGCGCTTGCGCCCTTTCACGACATTGGCTCGGGCTGAATCAACAGTCGTCAGGCTGCTTGCGGTTGCCGTGCACGACTCTGTGGATTGCTCACTCCGGGAGCAACGGCCATCTGGGCCAGCAGTTCCGCGCGGCTGAGCGGCCGCAGGACGAATTCGCAGTCCAGGCTGGTTTCCTCGGCCAGCATGACGGCTTCATCTCGTTGCGGGGGAGAGCAGACAAAAACGATTCGGCAATTGGGATATCTGTTCTGCAGAATCACTGCCGTCTGCACATCAAGGGGATGACCGGGCGGGAGATCTATCACGGCCGCATCCACCACCATCCGGGCCGCAATGCTGGGTACCGCTGCATTCGACGCCACAGTTGCGGCCAGGTAGCCACCGGCTCGGAGCACGCTGGCCACAGTAGCAGCCACCACACGATCGCTCGCCACCACCAGGACAAACAATTCTTGTCGCTCGCTCATAAATCCTCTTGCTGTCACTGGGCTCATTACTGCTTACCGGAGTGGCGCGTACCCGGCTTGTCACTTTTGTTGACAACGGCGCTCACAAGGTTGTCTGTCCGAAATTCATTTTTACAAGATCGGGAGTAGAGTCTGCTGTGAGTAAGCGGAGTTGTCTCTGGTCCGAAACACCGGCCCGGTTACGCCGCGATCACTAAAAGAAGCGAGGACTAAGAGTAGCCAGTCAGCTGCTTGGCCAGTTCGAAGCGGTAACCGGCGCCATGAACGGTTTTGAGATAGCGGGGATGGTCCGGTTCGGGCTCGATCTTTTCCCGCAGGCGACGAACGTAAACGTCAATGGAACGCGGAGTCACGAAGCTGCTGTCGCTCCAGACCGCATCCAGCAGTTGATCGCGGGTGAAAACCCGTCCCGCATTGCGTGCCATAAAATCCAGCAGGCGAAACTCACGGGTGGTAATAGCGACCGGCTGGCTGCGAACGTGCAAGGTCATGGCTTGGGAATCGATTTCCACCTCACCGAGCCTGAGCACGGAGGCGACTGCCGGCGGCTGGGTGCGGCGCAGCACCGCCCGCACTCGGGCCATGAGCTCACGGGTGCTGAAGGGTTTGGAGATGTAGTCATCCGCGCCCAGGTCCAGGCCGCGTACACGGTCGGCTTCGGAGGTCCTGGCGGTCATGAAGATCAC
>JBLMXE010000290.1:0-5174 GCA_050257615.1 Chlamydiota bacterium
CGACGGTGGCCAGCGCCACCAGCAGGATGCGGCGGGTCAGGATCGGCGAGCTCGCCACCTCGTGCGCCTCATCACCGGGAGCGCTCATCTCCACGCTTGCAGTCCGGCCTGCGGTGATGCCGAGCAGAGCGTAAGTCTTCTGGCTCCCGCTGCCCGCGGCTTCCTCCGGCGAGGTCAGGATCATCTGATCCATGCAGGCCAGGCCGCCATCCTTGCGGATGCGCCACATGTGCCAGGCAAACAGTCCCAGCAGCAGCACGGGCAGGAAGAAGCAATGCAGAACGTAGAAGCGCAACAGGGCGTTCTGCTCGATCTGGTGCCCGCCCAGCAGCACGTAGCGGACGCCTTCGCCCAGCAGCGGCGCCGCGCGTGCAATGTTGGTGCCCACCGTCACCGCCCAGTAGGCCAGCTGGTCCCAGGGGAGCAAGTAACCGGTAAAGGAAAGAACCAGGGTGACGAGCAGCATCACGACGCCGATCAGCCAGTTCAAGGGACGGTTCTGCACCGCGCCGAAGCCATTCTTGAATGCGCCCGTAAGGAAGGCTCGGACCATATGCAGGACGACGACCGCCACCATCAGGTGGGCGGCAATGCGGTGCACCCCGCGAATGAACCATCCATAGGAGGTGGCGAACTCAATGTCCTTCACGGAAAGGTAGGCGCGTTCCACCGAGGGAACATACAGGAACATGAGCGCCAGCCCGGTGACAGTGAGAACAAAGAACAACGTGGCTGCCACCGTTCCCAGCCATAGGGAATAGCGAAAGCTGAGGCTGGGCAGTGAAATCTTGGCCGGGAACCAGTGCAGCATCAGATTACGCACGATGGAATCCCCGGCTTCTCGCTCTCCCCGGGGATTCCAGCTCCAGCTGACCTTCTCCCATGCCGTGCGGGCTTGCATGCCACACCTCCGGGCTAGACCTTTAAGCGAAAGTCATGTCCTACAATTCGCGACGCATCCACCACCAGTTGTCCGTCGTCGGGGGCGATTTCCATGGCAAGCCAGGGCAGGGGCTTGGGAGCGGGGCCGGCGAAGTTGGTGCCGTCGCCGTAATACCTCGAGCCGTGACAGGGACAATGGAATTCAGCCTGGATCTGGACCAGCTTGCCGCGGATCGTGACCCGCCGCGGCTGATCCAGGGTGATGGCCTTCACCGTGCAGCCCAGATGAGTGCAAGTGGCGGAAATGGCGTGCAACGTGTCCTTGTCGCGCACTATAAAGACGCGGTGCTCGTCGAGAAATGTCACCCCCTCGGGAAACTGCTGCGGCGAGCCCAGCTTAAAACGCAGGGGCGGCTCGTACAGAACATTCGGCACCAATGACCGCAGCAAGGTAAAGGCCTCTCCGCCCACTGCGGCCAGCAGCGCGCCCAGCCCGAGCTTGCGCAGGAAGGAGCGCCGCTGCGGCTGCGGCGGGGCTTCAGGCGGTGGCGCCGATCGCCGCGGCAACAGGTTGGCGATCTTCATAATTGAGCACCTCCATGGTCATGGCTCCCGTGGGGCAGCGCTGCGCGCACAGCCCGCAGCGAATGCAGCGCTCGTCATTTTTGATCATGGCTGAGAGTGGCTGTTCCACCGCTTTCAGCTGGTAAAACTCCAGTACGCGTTCCTGTGCCACGCCTGCGATTGCCAGCTGCTCAAGAGGCACTAGTTTCAGGCTGTTCTCCGGGCACACATCCACACAGCGGCCGCAGAGGACACATTTGCCGGCGTCGTAAATGGTTTGCGTGTGGCAGTGCAGGCAACGTTCGGCCTGGGCCCGGGCCTGCTCCTCGGAAAATGGCAGTTCCACTTCCTGTACGCCGGTGCGGCGCTCGCTGGGGATGGTGGGCGGCGGCACGCGCGCGCCCAGTTCGTATCTGGCAGGCATCTTGTAGGTCGCCGTGCGCAACTGGCGAAACCTCATGAGCGTGCAGGAGACCGGCGTAGATCTGCGTAAATAGCTGTCAATAGAGAGGGCCGCCTGCTTGCCGTTGGCCACGGCTTCAATCAGGTTGCGGGGCCCAAAAGCGACATCGCCGCCGGCGAACACCCCCGGCGCGCTGGTGGCCAGCGTTTTTACATCAATGTGTATCGTGCCTTGGGGAGTTAGTTCCACCCCGTCCTCCGGGGAAAGGAAGGAGAGGTCGGCACGCTGTCCGATGGCCAGGATGACTGACTCCGCCGCCATCGTTTCCGCGACCGCGGGGTCGTATTCCGGACTAAAGCGGCCGCTTTGATCATAGGTTCGCCTGACGCCGATCAGGTCAATGCTCTGTACCCGGCCGTCCTGGCCGCGGAAAGCGCGAACGCCGCGCTGCGGATGGAAGGTGATGCCCTCGCGTTTGGCCTGCTCGAACTCCTCATGGCCCTGGCAGGTGCGCAACACCGGCATCTCCTCGAACGACTCCAGGCTGACCATGTGGACTTCGGACCCGCCGGCGCGCAGGGCGGTGCGGGCCACATCGAGCGCGGCAATCAGGCCCTCGCTGCCCGGCGGTTCGGGACCGAAGGTGCGCAGCGCGGCGCGGGCCGCGTCGAAGGCTACGAAGCCGCCGCCAATCACCACCACCTTCTTTCCCAGCGTGATCCTGTAGCCGCGGTTTACGTTGAGCAGGAACTCAACCGCCTTAACAATGCCGTCAAGTTCCACGCCGGGCGCCGCCAGATCGCGGCCGCTCTGGGTGCCGACGCCGAGGAACACGGCTTCATACTCCTGCGCTCGCAAGTGCCGCAGCCCGAATCGCCGGCTGAGCGCCGTGTTCAGGCGTATCTCAACTCCCAGCTTTTGCAACTCCTCCACCTGGGCTTGCAGCACCGAACGCACCAGGCGAAATTCCGGGATGCCTTGGAAGGCCATGCCGCCGGCAATGGAAGAGGCCTCGAACACGGTCGGACGATAGCCCATGATGGCCAGGTCATGGGCACAAGCCAGACCTGCAGGCCCGGCGCCGATTACTGCTACTTTGCGGCCTTGGCCCACATTGGCCCGCTCTCTTTGCAGTACTGGGAAATGCCAGGCCGTCTTATTGCCGTAATCGTTTTGCAGTGGGAGCGGCGCCTGGCTTTCCGGGCCAAAGCGCTGGCAAATCACCCGCTTCAGAGCGCGGATAGTGACGGGGGAGTCAATCTTGCCGCGGCGACAATTGTCTTCGCAGGGCGCGGCACAAACCCGGGCACAGACTGAAGCCCAGGGGTTGGGGGAGCGTGCTACGTGATAGGCGGATTCGTATTCACCCTGGGCAATGAGTTGCACGTATCGGCCGGCGTCGGTGTGAGCCGGGCAGGCGGTTTGACAGGGCACCAGGCGCTTCCAGTATTCCGCATCTGGCAACATGGCCTGATAACACGGCGTCCTGCTCACACTGGCCTCCGCAACAGTGGAAAAGACAGCCGCCTTGCTCGCCGCGCAAAGACGGTAACCAACCCTGGGAGCAAGACTGATGCGCATGCAAACTGTGCACGCAAGGGCAACAACTCTTAATGTAATGACTCTATTGGAGAGCACGTGGGCAACGTCCGCCGTGATGCCGGTCACGCGGTGACGTGAGATTTAGGGAGGTACGCCAGGCGAAATACTTCTGTTCGGGGGCCAGTGCCAAAACGGGAATACATCTGGTTGAGAGTGCCGCTTTTGCAGCGGACAGTGAAGGCACCGTTTTTCGCAGCTACCGTAATCAGTGATAGCACTCACCCACGAGGAGGGGTGGTGCGGATTCTGGTGGTCTCCCTGTACCAGATATCTTCAGAGCGGTCCCCTGCTGTGTAGTCGGACAGTCATGGTGTACCGCGTCCTTGAGGCGCCGCAAGCAAAAGCAATCACTAATTTTGCCTCCGCTTCTCCTGTTGGGAACGGCTGAGAAGATGGGCAGACTGGGAATTGATTCGCTCAGCGCTTGACCGGTCCAAAATGGCCCGCCAATTGAGGATGGCGTTCCACAGCAGGCGCTGGTCGCCGCGGTTCAAGTCACGGTGCATGGGATTGAAGTTGAAAGCCACAACGTGTCCGCGCCCCGCCGGCATGTCCAGAATGGCCGGCCGCCCGATGAGCCCCGCCTGACCCCAAGCCTGTCCGCTCACCACCAAGGGTGCACCCCCCGTGTCGCCCCACTGCATCACAATGCCACTGCGGTCTTCCGGGCCATCGAGGCAGGTGGTGCAGTAGGCCATGCGCAGCCAGCGGCGAGGAACGTCATACAAGGGATAATTCTGGCGAAACACCCAGGTGTGCTCGGGGTAACCGTAAGCCAGAGGATGATTGGGCCGGAGAAAGGTGACGCGCACGTGGGCGCCCGGGGTGCGCGTAGCCGCGGTTTCTGAAGCTGCGGCCGCCGCTGCTCCTCCCCCTTGCGTGCTCCGCGGAACGCCCCCGGCGGCGCGCCGCACACCGCGCACGAATCCCGCCTCCAGGGGAAGCATGGAGCCGCTGCCCAGAGTGACCATCAGCCCGCCACTTTGCACGAACTTCTGCAACTCTGCCATGCCTTCCCAGCCGATGCCGCCGGTGATGTCGTCGGATTCCGCCGGCGTGCCCAGGCTGGGAGTCTGCGGCGTCTTCTTATATGGCATCGGTCCCCAGGCTTTGGGCAGGCCCTGAATCTGCTCAGCCAATTCCAGGTCCACGTTGCCGTAGAGCAGAACGTCCACGCGATCGCGTAAGCCACCGGCGCGGATGTCCTCATCGCGAAGATAGGCGTAGGGCACCTTCCGCTGATCGAGAGAGTAGCGAATCCAACCGATGGAGTCGGTGTCAGCCCAGGGTACCCATAGCCCGATGCGCGGGGCTGGAGCGGCATGATGTGGCACGTTCGGTGGGGCAGAGATGCTGGTGAAGTTCAATCCCAGTTCGTTTGCCACCGCATGCAATGCTGGCGACAATCCCTCCTGCGCGGCAAAAATCCAAGAGCCGGCGGGATATTCTGTTCCGTTGATGGTAAAAGGGCGCTCCGCGATCTCCACCTGGAACCGGCTCAGGCGATAGCGAGCTGCCAGAAAACTCTCTTCGCCGGTATCTTTCAGCACGAACATGGGTCCGTTACCCACGACTTTGCCCTCAGGATGGGGCGGCTGACTGAGCGGAACCAGCGGAACCGAGAGCACCGCAACGTCGGCGGTGGGAATGGCCTGCAGGTGGTAGTGAGCCGGCAGCTCCCAGGAAACATCGTCGTAGGGTTCACCGCCGTCTTTGGGATAAT
>JBLMXE010000291.1:0-8045 GCA_050257615.1 Chlamydiota bacterium
CGTCCGGAATACCCCGACTTTAGCCGGCGCGGCAATCCCATGCACCGCATCCTGGCATTTGGCAAATGGGGTACCTACAAGCGCCTGGAACAGATTCTGGAGGTATTCGCCCTGGTGGCAGCCCGGGTGCCAAACGCGCAACTGGTCATCGCGGGTGGTGATCATCCCAAAACCCCCGGCTATGTGGCTTCCGTGGCCCAGCGGTACCAGGACGAGCGGCGCATCGTCTTCACCGGCTATGTGGCCGAGGATGAGATTCCCGATCTCTTTCAGAGCGCCACCGTGGCGGTCATGCCCTATTCCTCCGCCGCCGGCTCCAGCGGTGTGGCTCATCTGGCCGCGGCCTTTGGCCTGCCCATCATCTGCGCCGGCATCCAGGATTTTCGCGAAATGGCCGAAAACGAAAATCTGGCCATCGCTTTTTATGAAACCGGTAACGCCCACAGCTTGGCGGAAAATCTTATTGACCTGCTGCAGTCGCCTGAACGTCAGCGGCAGATGGCGGAACAGAATTTTTCTGCTGCCATGCGCATGACCATGCCCCAGATCGTGCGCCAATACTTGCGCGCCTTCGACGTGCATCAGCGCACGCGCGCCCTGGAACCGCTGCGCCGTTTCCGCCGCATTCCGGCTTGGGTCTCCACCCGTTCCGCGCTGGCGCGCGCCGTCTCCGCTCGCACCGCTCCCTGGATGTAGCGCTGTCCTAGGCGGCTTTGCCGGCGGCCTTGCGCAGTGGCTCCGGCTGCGCGGATTGCGGGAATGCCTCATCCTCCAGCAGCGGGAGCAGCCGCGGCTCCTCCGCCTCATCATCCCATTTCATCAATTTCAAGCGCAGTTGTCCGTCTTTGCGCACACCCTCCAGGAAGGTGAACTCAACATCTTCTCGTAACAACCGCTCCTCTTCGCTGAATACTCGTGTCCAGGTTCCGGTGTTGAAGTACTCGCGCCCGTTGTCGAGCCGCTGTAAGTCGGGATTGTGGGTGTGGCCCATGACCACATACTCCACTTTCAGGCGCTCAGCAATCGCTCTCGCCACCGTCTTGAAAGGTCCGGGTTTACGCGGCTCCTCTGGCGTGAACAACCACCGGAAAAAGTACACGACCGCGGTCAGCACAGGAATCAGCGCCAGCAATTGCAGGATGAAGAGTGCGGTCTGACCTGCATCGGTGAATATCCAGGCATCCATCAGCGCGGCACGAATCTGATTCGGCAGATAAATCACGGCCAGCGGCCAAATCCCCAGCAGGACAGCCAGTGTTACCAAACCCACGCTCACATACAGCAGCGGCTGAAACAGCCGATAACGCACTAGGGTGCGGCCAACGCTCCACCAACCGGAGGGTTGTTTTAAGACGCTGGGCGCGCGCAGGTTGTCTATGTTATGAAGATCTGCCGGCAACATACCCCACTGCCTGGCCAGTTGCTGCAAACACTCTTCGTGTTGTTGCCGCCGCATTTCGTAAGCGTCCTCTGGCAGATGAGCCCAGGCCCGCCGGATTCTGCCCAGCAGGTAAACACCTTCCTCGCGCGCAAACCTGAAGGCGGTGATGGGATGCTTACGAATCAGCCAGGCCAGAAATTTTGTCTGTGGCTTGATGTTGTCGGCGAAGGGTTCGACGCCCTCGATTCGGTTGAACAGATAGCGCACGAAGAGCGAGCCCCAAGGCAGGTCAATTTCATCCTGGCGCTGCGGGGGCCAGTTCGCCATCTGCGGCAGCAGCGGAGAGAGCCAATAGCGGAAGGTATTAATGGCATCGTACTGGTTGCCGTGTTCCACCCACAGCCGGTCCTTTTCGTAGTAAAACCAATCGCAGAACAGCACGCTTTTATCGCTGATGCTGTTGATATTGTGCCCGGGCAGCCCCTGCGGGCCCACCGCCCGCAGTTCCCTGATCAAGGAGGCGCGCACGGCGGGGAAATGAAACTCCACGTCATGGTTGCCCTTAATGATGGTGAGCAGGTTGCCGGCAGCAACGAACTTGGCCAGCGCCTCAAAAAAAAGCGGATGGCCTTCCACAATCTTGCCCAGCTTGAAAACTGTTTCCTTTTCGCTGCACCCGGGCCCGTAGTCCCGGTCTGCGGCGGCTGGCGCTCCGTCCAGGCAGATGACCTGCAGCAGGTCCAGGAAATCACCATTAATAATCAGGTGCCAGCTGCCGGGTGGCTGTTGTTTCTGATAGTGTTCCAGAAAACGGGCAAACTCCTCATCGAAAAAGAAATCCTCGTGAGGGGAATATTTCTGGGTTGCGGTATGACGTCCTTCGCTCAGATGGAGGTCGCTGACAATCAGTAAGTTACGCTGCCGAGTATCTGCCGGCATGGCTTCTCCTTCTCGCGGCTATGGGTATCCGACCGCGCCGCTGTAGAGGTGTGGTTGCGTCTCAGAGAGGAATTCGCACGCGAAGGCTATCGAGAAGGAGTGAATGAATTCCCCTCTCGGGGTAACCATCCTTACTCGTAACAGCTGTCCGGCAGCTTGTCTGTGACGCGCAAACCGCATAGCCGTGACGATTGAATACTCGGGCGTGATAAGCGCGTACCATTCAGGTGGATGCCACTCTTCGAGGCGTCCGGTGACCGCTTCATTTCGCCTAGAAGCAGCCTTAATCCCCTCTAAGGCAAAAACCACGGCCAAATGCTGTGTTTGGCGGGGTGTTCAACGGTTCGTTTGTGTTTACCATTGAGTTAATTCACTGTAAGTACATACCCGGTCAGGTCTGCCGGGCCAATTCCTGAAGTTCATTGGGCCTTCGTTTCCCCCGAAATCACAAAAGCCCGAAGGGGGAGACGTGTCGAATTTTTACAAGGGCGGTGTGCTGCTGATAGCGGCACTGACAATGGGATTGGCAGCCTGCGGAGGCGGCTCCATGTCGCCGCGGGGGGCATCGGGAGCGCAGCCGGGCTCCGCCAGTCCGCAGTCCGCCATGGGCAACAACACCAGCGCGGCCGATTCTTTTAGGGAACAGCAGAACGGTAACGTGGCCGCGGGCAGCGTGAGCAAGGTCTCCATCCGCAGCGCGCTGAACATTCCCGCTGCTACACCTATCTGGGCGCACTTGATGGTCTGGTTCGGCCAGCCTAATCACATGGATGTGGGCTACGACTCGGCCGATCCCAATCAGGTTCATAAGCAGCTTGACGACATGCAGAGCCGCGGCATCCAGGGCGCCATAGTTGACTGGTACGGAACCGACTCCAGCCATGCCCACGAGAACGCCGCCGCTTCCGCTGTCATGCAGGATGCACAGGAGCGCGACGGTTTTCAGTTCGCCATTATGGAAGATGCCGGAGGGGGACCGCAGATTTGCGCGCAGAGCCCCGGTTGCGACGTAACCCGGCAGGTTATCAACGACGTGAATTACGTCATCGGCCATTATGCGCAGTCGTCCGCCTACATCCGAATCCATGGCCATCCCGCCGTCTTCTTCTTTGGCCTGGAGCAGTACCCGCTGGACTGGAATAAGGTGCGAGCCAAAGTGCAGGGCAACCCAGTGTTCATTTTCCGCAACGCTGTCGGCTTTCAGGCCCCAGAAACCAATGGTGGTTTTAGCTGGGTCAATGTGAATACTGCCGACGCCAATGACTGGGGCCAGTCTTATCTGGATTTTTTCTATGCCAGCGGCCTGGAGCACCGCGACAAGGCCGTGGTGGGCAGCGGCTACAAGGGCTTCAACGACAGTATTTCGGGCTGGGGTTCGCACCGCATCCTGAATCAGAATTGTGGCCACACCTGGCTGGCTACCCTCGATGAGATCGGAAAATACTACGGCGGCAATTCGCATTTGAGCGGGGTGCAGCTGGTTACCTGGAACGACTATGAAGAGGGCACGGAGATCGAGACCGGCATTGATAACTGTGTCAGCGTCAGCGCCAAGCCCTCAGGCAGTTCTGTGGTGTGGAAGATCAACGGGGACGAGAAGACGATTGACCACTACACGGTGTGGAGCAGCAGCGATGGGGAAAACTTCAGCCACCTGGTGGATGTGAAAGCGGGCCGGCATTCCGCCGATCTTTCTTCCTTCAAAATCCGGCGTGGCAGTGGTGTCAAAATCTACGTGCAGGCGGTGGGCAAGCCGAGCCTGGTCAACCATCTCTCGGGGCCGGTTGCCTTCTGATCTCTTGGCCGCAGCAACGGCGGCTGGGAGCTGAGCCTAGCCGCTTCGCTGTTCCGCATACCTGCTATTGCAGGGTCAAGCTTAAGGTGGTCGAGTTGTGGACCGATGTGGAACTGCCGCTGACAATCACCGCATAGGTGCCCTGCGGGGAAATTTGCCGGCTGCTGGCGGAAGCGGGAGAGGCTCCGCCGCCGCAGGAGCAGGCCAGCAAGAGCAAAACCACAGCCAGCAGCGCCAGGGCTTGTTCGCACAGCTTGCCGCGGTCCAGCAGGAATGTGCCGGCGAATCCCAAAAACGGCAACCACAAGGCGAACTCCGCACCGCCGGGAAGCCTGGCTGCGGCCGTAAGCTGTCCCGCGGTGATGGTCAAGGTCGCGGCGGCGCTGCCCGCACCAGGGCTGACGGAGCTCGGTGAAAAAGCGCAAGTGGTTCCCGCCGGCAGATTGGAGCATGCCAGCGCAACGCTAGCCACGCTGTCTCCGGTCGCACTAACGCTCACCTGCAGATTGGCGCTTTGCCCCCGCGTCAAGATTAGCGAGGTGGGGGAGACACCCAGAGTTATGCCCGCCGCCGACGTGCTCCCGGAACCGCTGGCCGTGTACTTGATTGCTTCGGACATGTGGTTACGGAATACCGGCTTGCCCACCGCCTGTACGTAGAGGGTGTAGTTCCCCTCCGGCAGCGAGTACGAAGCCAGATTGATGGAGTGGTTGCCCGCACCTGCTCGAGTAAGTTCCGCCAGATGCTGCCCGTCGGTGGAAACGAACACAGTGTAGTGATCCACCGTGTTCTCGTTCCCGCGCACGGACCACTTCAGGGCCCCACCGGCAAGGGAAGCGGAGATGCTGAGGCAGTTGTCAATTCCGGTTTCGAGCTCCGTACCCTCTTCATAGTCGTTCCAGGTGACCAGCTGCAGAGCGTCCAACTGGCGCGAGGAACTGTACATGCTGTTGATCTTGTGGAAGGTCTGCAGCCAGGTCTGGCCGCACTGCTGGCTCATGACCCGGCCCGAGCCCCAGGCAGCCAGGCTGTCGTTGAACCCTTTGTACGCAGCGCCATAGGCGTCTGCCGAGGGATGGCCGAAGCTGGCGTTATAAAAATTCGACAGATACGACATACCGTAATCGCTGGCCAGGATCACCCAGGAATAGCTGCCGCTGGTCTGGGCGTGGGTAAACCCGCCGGCATGCTGGAAGATGAAAGCCGGATTGCCCTGCACGGCGCTGCGCACCGCGTTCCAATCAATGGAGTAGTGCAGGTCCAGGTCGAAATTCGTCACCATCGGCCGGCTCTGCCAGCGCATATAGGCTGGCGAACTGTAATAGGTGCGGGCGATGTAATTCAGTTCGTCAATCAGAGCCTGTTGGGCGCTGCAACTGCCGCAGCCAGCATGGGCAATGGCGCCCTTGTCCACCATCACAGCAAAAGTGAAGCCGGAATGCTTTTCCGCTTCCGCCATGATCAGCCTGGTGGCGGTGTCCTCGGCGGTTCCGGGCCCATACCAGTCAATGATGACCCCATCCAGGCCGCGGCTGATCATGTCCACAACCTGGCGATGCACCTGCGCAGGATCGGTGGAAGAATAGCCCACGTTCATGTGGTTTGATCCTCCGAACCAGGGCACCAGGTGCGCATAAATCCTGGTGTCAGCGCCGGGGTAGAGCAGTGAGTGGATGTCCACCTTGCTAACGTTGCCGGCGCCGAGGTTGCCGTTAGGCTGACTACGGAAGCCACCAGCTGCGCTGGTGTTGTTGCCGGTTTGCGCAGCCAGCGTAGTGGTGGCATGAATTTGAGCGGCGGCGATCGCGGAATAACAGCAGAAAATACAAAACAGCAGCGGCAGACAAGTGGGCATTCGGCGCAAGGGTTTCCTCCGAAAAACCGTCTCGGGGGAAAACGGCTTGTGCTCCGGCGGGCTTGCCCGGGCTGGGTCCCTGGTAAGTTGCTGCTGGATTGTAGGTCTGAAAAAGGGAAAAACGTATTACACGAAAGGCCGTAGTACTTCTGGGATTTTGCCCCTAGGCAAAATTAGGGTGCCCTGCTGCGGGGGACGATCCAACAATCCAACTTCACCGCCGAAACGCCAAGAGCGCCGAGAAACACGGATGTAAAACCTTCTCCGCGCTCTCCGCGGCTCGGCGGTGAGCAGATCCCCCCAGGGCAGAGGAGTCAGCCCGGCTGGCTGGCCAACAGCTGCTCGCAATCCTTCATCTCACGTTCACGGCTATGTACACCAACCCGACTAACCCGAGCCTGCGGTTCCTTGCCTTCACGGTTGTGTTGGCGGCTGCCGCTCTGCTCAGCGGGTGCCAGGGGCTGGTGGACATTCGCCAGCCGCCTCCGTCGGACAATCCTGCCCTGGACGCCGCCATCAACCACGTCGTGATCATGGTGCAGGAGAACCGCTCTTTCGACCACTACTTCGGGCACCTTAACGCCTATCGCGTGGCCAACGGCTTCCGTCCTGATGTGGACGGCACACCGGCCAACGCCTCCAACCCGGCTGCCTCGGGTACCGGCAGCGTAACCCCTTTCCACCTGCTCACCACCTGCGTCGAAAATCCCAGCCCCTCCTGGAACGAGAGCCATGTGGACTACAACCGGCAGAACCCCACCTCCAGCGATGCCACCATGGATGGTTTCGTGCAGACGGCAGCCAAAGATGCTCAGGGACAGCATTTTCACGACGTCGAGGGCCGCCGGGTGATGGGCTATTACGACCAGACTGACCTGCCTTACTACTATTTCATGGCCACTTACTTCGCCACCTCCGACCGCTGGTTTTCGCCGGTCATGTCGCGCACCCAGCCCAACCGCATGTACATCCTGGCGGCTACTTCGGCGGGGCACGTCTATGGGCTGGCCGCGGGAACGGTCCTGGATAATCCCACGATTTTCGACGAACTGCAGCAGGCGGGCGTGTCGTGGAAGATTTATGTTACCGATAAGGTGAACGGCTCGCTGCTGCAAGGCAGCTATATCAGCATGTTCGCGGCCGGCACGAAGTATTCCCAGAATGTTGTGCCTGTCGCTCAGTATTTCACCGACCTCAAGAACCACACTTTGCCCCAGGTGGTGCTGATCGAAAGCGGCTACTTCAGCGGCCTGGATGAACACCCGGCGGAGGATCCCAACGCCACCGGCCCCTCCGTTCAAGTGGGGTCGGCATATGTTTCCACCTTCATCAACGCTCTCATGGGCAGTTCCGCCTGGCCACGCTCCGCCTTTATCTGGACCACTGATGAAGGTGGCGGGTTTTACGACCATGTGCCGCCACAGGCGGCGATCAGCCCCGACGGCATCCCACCCCAGGACTTGCGAACGGGGGACATCTGCACCACCAGTGGCGGCGGCCGGACCTGCAACTTCACCTCCACCGGCTTCCGCGTGCCCATGTTTGTGGTTTCCCCCTATGCTCGCAAAGGCTTCGTATCGCACACAGTGATGGATTCCACCGCCATGCTCAGATTCATCGAAACCCGCTTTCACCTGCGCAGCCTTACCCTGCGCGATGCCAACCAGCCAGATATGACCGAGTTTTTCGATTTCACCCACCCCGACTGGCTTACGCCCCCCACTCCTCCGGTGCAGCCCACCAACGGCGTCTGCTACCTGGACCATCTGCCGTAACCCACTTCGGGTAGACACTGAGCCGAGGGAACCGCGAGCCGCACTCTGCAGAGGGGAAAGCTTACAATTGTGGAAGGCGGAACCCTAGGGGGGCTACGTGCGATGGAAGACGAGGCTAAGAACGACCAACTGCCCCGCAGCAGCGCACGAGCCTTGCTGCGGTTTGTCGGGAGTATTTCCGCGGACGACCTGCGGCTGATGCAGGACGCAATCGAGGAAGACTGTGAGCAGATCGTTGCAGATCCTGAAGTTGAGGATTCGTAGCTCTGACTTGCGAGTTGGCGCTCCTCAGCGCCTTGC
>JBLMXE010000292.1:0-10901 GCA_050257615.1 Chlamydiota bacterium
TAGGTGTAGTGCTTGTCCGACGCCGAGGCGGTCGTAGTGGTGGTTCCCACGGTAAAAGAAGCGCTCTGCGTGTTGCTGGCGCCGGCAATGTTGCCTTCCAGACCCAGCCACTGGTTCACGAAGAAAGTACCGCCAGTGTTCCAGCCATTCGATCCCAACCGGCTGCCGGTACCTTCATCCAGGCTGGTATAGGTGTAACCACCTGTCAATTCTGCCTTCGGCATAAGCTGGGCCCAGGCGCTGGAAGCGCAAACCGCCAGCGCGATTACCAGAATGCTTTTGAACTTAAACATTTTGTATTTTTCTCCTGACAAAAAAAATTTCTCTCCCCGGAGTTGCGTGGAGTAGTTTCCCGTGGTCAGGAGAAGTTGGCCAGATTACCCCCGTCATAGACCGACAAGGACTAATACCCGCACCATCGGCCATGTACGTCCGGCTTTGGGAGGCTTCCCGCGACGGAGAGCTCAACAGAGATCTACCGACATAAGCCTTTTATTAACAGTGGGGTGAAAGGCTCGCCACACAAAACGGCCCTTCTCGTCATTTTGTTGCTTCGTTTCTCAGTGGCTATCGCGGTCTGGTGGGGGTGAAGGGGACTTCGCCGGTGCACCACCATTTTTCAGCTGGGCGGCGCGGCGGGCTGCCGCGGCCGCCAATTGCTTTTTGCCCTGGGCGGCATAGGCCTGCTGCAGCAGCTCAAAGGCATCGGCGGTGGGGTGCTGCTCGGTCACGCTCTTAAGCTGGCTGGCGGCTTCGGCATACTTCTTTTCCGCGAGGAGAACCCGCCCCAGCTCGAGCTGAGCTTCGGCGTTATTGGAATCCACCAGCAGGGCGGCTTCCAACTGGTCTTCGGCGGCCGAGGGCTTACCCGAGCGGAGGTAAGCCTTGGCCAGCAGGATACGCGCCGGCAGTTGCTCCGGCAGCAGGCGGAGGCTGGCTTCCAGAGCTTCGCTGGCGCCGGCGTAATCGCCCAGAGCAAACAACGCCTGCCCCTGGTAAAAGGCACTGGTGGAGTCGTTGGGCCGCAATTGGCGCGCTTTACCCAGGTCGGCGGCTGCCTGACGGTAATCCCGTGCTTTGAGCTCCAGTTGGCCCAGCTGGGAAAACGCCAAGGCCGAGTTGCTGTCCTTCTGCAGCACTTTCTTCAGCAGGACGCGTGCCTGCTCGGTGTGGCCGCGATCGCTTTCCAGCAGCGCCTGGTGCAGGAGGTTTTCCTCTTCGATCCTGTCCTTGGGATCGGGCAGTTGCTGATTGGCGGCGCTTACCCTGCCCCCGTTTTTCTCCGCCTGATGCCGCGAAAGAATCATCTCCAGCCGCTGGGACGGCGGCGAAGTTGAAGAATAAAGGTTGTGCAGCTCCTGCGGATCCGAGTGCAGATCGTAGTACTCCGGACGCGGCGCCTGGATCAGCTTGCTCCCCTGCTCCCGCAGACAGCGCAGCGGCGCCCAGCCAAAGTGCAGGGGGTAATCGGTTTCGCCAAACAGCGGGCGCTGGCTGTCCTGGCCCGTTCCTGCGAGCAGGGGCTGAAGGGAGGCGCCATCCATGTGCTGCTTGTCGGAAATGCCCAGCAGCCCCAGCACCGTAGGGAGAATGTCAATGGTTCTTACCTGGGCGCTGACCACCTTGCCCGCTTCTTGCTGGCGCGGCAGTTTGATGATGAGCGGCACATGCAGGGTGGCGTCATAAAGAAAGATGCCGTGCGTCTGCTCCTGATGCTCTCCTAAGCCTTCGCCGTGGTCGCCTACCAGCACAATGAGCGAATTGTCGTACCAGCCGCGGCGGCGAAGGTAGTCCAGAAAGCCCCCCAACGCGTGGTCGGCATAGGCAATTTCGCCATCATAAAGGTGGCTGCGGTAAGTCTCGGAATAGGGCGGTGGCGGTTCGTAGGGGTCATGGGGATCATACAAGTGGACCCAGGCAAAGACCGGGCCGGCCGGCAACGCCGTCAACGACTCCTGGGAATGGGGCCGATCCAGCCACTTCTCCGCATGCCGCACCACCTCCATGCCGCGCCGTTCCTCGACATCCCAGTGGCCCTTGCCGGCGTGCGGGGGGAAATTGTCGTAATAGTCGAACCCCTGGTCGAAGCCGGGCGCCAGGGTCTGGGAGTCGAGCACCACCGCTCCAATAAAGGCGGCGGTCTCGTAGCCATGCTTCTGCAGCAGGCTGGCCCAGGTCACGTGAGTGGCCGAGAGCGCCACCCCGAAATCTGTCACCCCATGCGAACTGGGATACAGGCCGGTGAAGATGCTGGCATGGGAACTATTGGTCACGGGAACGGGGGTGAAGGCCTTGGCGAAGCGAATGCCGTCCTTGGCCAGGCTGTCAATGGCGGGCGTTTTCACCCCGGAATCGCCGTAGCAGCCGAGATGATCGGCGCGCAGGGTGTCAATGGTGACCAGAAAGACGTTGGGGGGCGGGTTGCCGGCGGGATCGCTGGCGGCCCAGAGCCGAGAAGCGAGCAGAAGCAATGTGATGCAAAGCGCCTTCTTCATGTAGAAAGGACCCCTGGGGTGGAAGCTCCGTGACTGGAAATCACAATTCTAGCTCACCGGCCGCTGCCCCCCGAACCACCGGGGCTGAAGCCCATATCAGGTGGTCGTCTTATTCCCCGGACTGAAGTCCGGGGCTTCCACACCACTTCCGAAGCTTGCTGAAGATGATGAACCTGCAGTGGGATTGTATGCCGGCGCAGGTGTGTAGCTACCGCGCGGCGGCCAGGGCGAGGCGCAGCTTGTGGGTGGCGCGGAAAAGAGTGTTCTTCACCGTTCCTTCGCTGGTATTCAGCATACCGGCGACGGTGCGCAGTTTCAGATTTTCATAATGCTTCAGCTCAAACACCATGCGTTCCCGCGGCGAGAGCTGCTGCAGGGCGCTGGCAATCTGCCGGCGCAGTTCGCGCGTGCGCAGAGAGCGGTCGGGATCGCTGGCGGGATGGCGATCGGGCAGGTGCTGCACCATCTCCATCTCTTCGCCTTCCTGCGAAACCACCACGGTGACTTGCGTCTGATATTTCCGCCGCCGGCGCAGGTAATCGAGACACACGTTAGTGGTGATGCGATGAATCCAGGTATAAAAAGAGCATTCGAAGCGAAATCCGGGCAGGCTCTGATAGGCACGCAGGAAGGACTCCTGGTAAACATCCTGGGCGTCGCTCTCCGAACCGGTGATGCGCAGAGCCAGGCGCAACACCGGCTGGTCGTAGCTGCGCACCAACTCCTCGAAAGCGGTGGGATTCCCGCGCTGGGCTTCACGCACCAGGGTGATGTGGTCCAGGCTGCCAAGGCCGCCGGCCGGCTGCGGTTGAACCGGCGAAGGCAGCGCTGCCTGACCGCTTCCGCAGGCGAGCAGGCTACGATCCGGATTGCCGTTTGAGACCAGCATAGCTTAGCTCACCGCCCTCGCCGCTGGCGTCAGCCGATGTACAACCAGCAGAGCGATGTCATCGGCGCGCGGCTGGGCGGCGGCAAAATCCTGGGTCGCTCCCAAGACAGAAAACAGGATGGCGCCGGCCGAGCAAGGCGCGCCGGCAGCAGCGGCGGCCAGACGCAGAGCGTCGAAGTCCTGGCCGTTCCGGTTGCGGCATTCCACCACTCCATCGGAATAGCCGATCAGGGTCTCCCCGGGCGCCAGGCAAATCTGGCCGTTGCTGAAGGCCGCTCCTGCCACCGCGCCCAGCAGCGGCCCTCCCGCGAAGAGCATTTCCACCTGCCCATCGGCCCGCAGCCACAGCGGGGCGGGATGACCTGCGTTGCAATACGTGAGCTGGCCGCTGTGCGGGTTCAATAGCCCCAGAAAAAGTGTGGCCAGGGGCGGTTCCGGCGGCAATGCGGTCAGATGAGAGTTGATGCGCTCCGCTATCTGCGCCGGCTCCGAGCAGGTTTGGGCGAAGCTGCGAATCAGGCCGCTGAGATGAGTGAACCACATACCGGCAAACAGGCCCTTGCCACAGATATCGCCTATCGCGAACATGGTCTGGCCGCCCACCTCAAAAACGGTTAGCAGGTCGCCGGAAACGTACTGCGCCGGGAAGCTCTCGCCCGCGATTTCGAAATCGCCGCGCCGGAACAGGCGCGGCCCGCCGAGCCTGCGCTGCACCTGGGCGGCATCGGCGAGGGCCCTTTGCAGGGCGTCGCGCTCCGCCGTGAGGCCGGCAATTTGCTGCTGCCAGGCCGCTTCCGCCAAGCCGCGTGCTGCGGTGAGGGCCTCGCTGCGCGCCCGCCACGTCCCATGCGGATGCCGCGCCGTCCGAGTCCTGCCGCGCGTTTCTGCCAGGCTGCTCATGGTTGCCTCCAAGGTCCCGTGGCTCAGCCGACAAACTTGTAGCCCACCCCGTGTACGGTCAGAATGAATCGCGGATCTTCCGGCTTAGGTTCCAGTTTCTGCCGCAGGCGCACGATATGCGCGTCCACCGTGCGCGTGGTGGGATAACGCTCGTACCCCCACACGTCTTCCAGCAGGCGGTCCCGGGTAACGGTCTCGCCGGGATGGGAAAGGAAATATTTGAGGAGCTCGAATTCCTTGGCGGAAAACTCCAGCGGCCGGCCGGCGCGAATTACGCGGCAGCTGCGCACATTCACTTCCACGTCGCCGAAACTGTAGCGTTCCTGGTCCTTGGGGGCGCCCTGGGCGCGGCGCAGCACCGCCTTCACCCTCGCCAGCAGCTCGCGGATGGAAAACGGCTTGGTCACGTAGTCGTCGGCGCCCAGTTCCAGCCCGACCACTTTGTCCACTTCCTGGCCGCGCGCGGTCAGCATGATGATGGGCAAGGCGGGCTTTTTTACCTTGAGCTGCTTGCAGACGTCGAGGCCGCTCATGCGCGGCATCATGACGTCGAGCACTACCAGGTCGGGGGAATCCTTGAGCGCCCGCTCCAGGCCTTCGACGCCGTCAGCGGCGGAAATGACCTCATAACCCTCAAACTCGAAGTTGTCGCGGAGACCGGAAACCATTGCAGGCTCGTCCTCCACAATCAAAATTCTGGTCATCTTGGGCCCTCCCGCCCGTTTCATTTCCGCTACGCTTTGCGGTGTGTTCATCTGCCGCCTCCCTTACTGAACCGCAACTGCCTTGGCCTGTCCCACCTCGGCGCTCACAGGCAGGGCGATCACGAACTTGCTTCCCTTTCCCGGCGTGCTCTCCACCGAAACCTCGCCGCCATGCGCCTGCGCGATGTGGCGCACCAGGGAAAGGCCCAGACCGCTGCCCTTGGTGTTATGCACCAGGGGATCGCCCACGCGGTAGAACTTTTCGAAGATTTTGTGCTGCTCGGGCCGCGAAATGCCGATGCCGTGGTCAACCACCTCCAGCTTGACCGAGCCGTTCTCGCGGTACAGGTTCACACCCAGGTATTTTTCCTGCTGCGAATACTTCAGGGCGTTGTTGACCAAATTCAGCAAGGAGCGCGCGATGGCCTCGCGGTCCACCCGCATCGGCGGCAGATCCTCCGAAATGCGCTCTTCGAAGGTGAAGCCATGCTGCTCGATCTGATAGCGGTAGGATTCCAGCGTATTGCGCACCAGTTCGGCGACGTCGGTTTCGCGGAACTCGTATTCCTTGCGGCCCGCTTCGATACGAGAAAAATCCAGAATGTTATTGATCAGAGCGGTGAGCCGCTCGCTTTCCTTACGGATGATGCGGTAGTACTCCTCGCGCTTCTCCTGGCTGGTCAGGCGACCCAGCTCCAACGTTTCGGCGTAGAGCCGGATCAGCGACAGGGGGGTGCGCAGCTCGTGGGAAACGTTGGAGACGAAATCGGACTTCAGGCGGGCCAGCGCCATCTCGCGATTGACGTTGCGGTAAGTGATGAATATTCCACCGGCCAGCAGCAGCGACAGTCCGCCCAGAATCAGCAAATTCATGCGGATAAACTGCTGCCCCATGGCGGCCAGCGTGGTGCCGCGCATCTTCATGGCCAGCACGAGGCCGGGGAAGGCGCCCTCCATGGTGCGTTCGACCTCCGGCTTGCCGCCGTCCCAGTCGGTGCAGGCGGCCAGGACGTCAGGGTCGCCTTTGATGTGCACCATCACCCCGGTGCGGCTGGTTGCCTTGTCTTCGGTCAGGCTGCGCGCCATCAGGCTGTTCAGCATGATGGGAAAGAACTGGTCGCGCAGGTATTCGGCGTCGAAGGCAAAGCCGCCCAGCGCCGGTTCCTGGCCAGGTTTCTCCGGCACTACAAAGTAGGCCACCGACTCATAGAGCAAGGTGTCTCCCCGGTGCACTTTATTGCTCTCGAAGAAAATCGGCAGTTTGCCTTCCTTATCCATCGCACCCAGCTTCTTCACCAGCGAGGGATAGTCCACTTTCAGCCAGATCATCATGCGTTCCAGATCTTGCGATTCGGTGCGAAAATCCCAATTGTCCATGCGCGATTGCCGCGACCGAAACAGCAGCCCGGTTTGCGGGCTGTAATAGAAAGCGTGGGCGATGTAAGGATACTTCTGGAACAGCAGGTCGAGGCTGTCGGTGCAAGCCTCCTGCGGCTGGGGAAAATCCTGCCGCACGGCCGTAGCCATACCGTAGGCCTTCTCGTTGATGTGCTTTTCGGAGATGGCGAGGGCCTCAGAGAAATCGCGCTGCATGAGCGCTTCCACCCCGTGGTCGCGGTGGATCTTCTCCAGTTGCAGGAAATTGATGACGATCAGGGCGGCGGCGGGCAGCACTACCGCTAGCTCCAGCGTCAGCAGCAATCGAGTTCGCTCGTTCCACCATCGCTTTTTCATCGCGCGCTCCCGCCCGGCTTGGCCCCTGAACTCGGTCACCGGCTCAACAGTACTGTAAACCTCTTTGTCATGTGTGAAGTGCAAGTAAAAGCATGTAAAAAGTTGTGAACTCGAACCCGAACCGCCGTAAAAGAAGGGCAGGAATGAACTTATGCGCGCTGGTGCAGACGCGCAGCGGAACGGCCGGCTAACAGGGAACGGGGGTTCGCAGCATTCTTCGAACAGCCTTCTCTTAAAGGCAGGTCAACAAAAGAAAAGGCCCGGATGCGCTGCCAAATAGCCGGACTGGAAGGCTCTTAGTGAGGATGGCTTTCGTTATCCTGCAGTGACAGGCTTGACCGCGAGTCGATGTACGAAAAAGCTACCCCGGGGTTCGGTGCTGAAGAGCGCAATTCCGCGTCTTTGACCTGGCGCGGGGTCATAATCTGCCGCAGCCGCGCCAAGTCGCGTTTGCTGGCTTTATCCCCTGTCGCCGCGGCCCGGCGGAACCAGAAATAGGCTTCTTCGTAATCGAGGCGGCCGCCACGGCCGGTGGCAAAAATGTAGCCCAGGTTTCTCTCGGCTGGAACGTAGCCCAATTCGGCGGCTTGGCGGTACCACTTCCTGGCTTGCTGGTAATCCTGAGATATGCCCTGGCCGGTATAGTAGAGCTGCGCCAGGCTGGTTTGGGCAACCGCATTACCCCGGAGTGCGGCCGCCGTGTACCACTTTGCGGCTTGCTGGAGATCGCGGGGTAAGCCAGTGCCGCGGTCATACATGTAGGCCAGGTTCGCCTCCGCTTCCGGGGATCCCTGCCGTGCCGCCGCTTGCGTCCATTTGGCAGCTTCCGCGTAGTCCTTGCGGCCGAGTTGGCCGGTGAAATAGGAGAAGCCGAGGCTGGTCTGCGCGATGGCATCACCCTGCTCGGCCGCCACCCGATACCAGCGCAGCGCCTCTTTCTTGTCGCGCGCCACACCCAGACCACTCTGGTAAAGAATCGCCAGCTCGCGCTGCGCTGCGGTATAGCCCTGTTCCGCCAGAGAATGAAAAAGCCTGGCAGCCGCCGCGTAATCCTGCTTCACGCCTTTGCCGTCGCGGTAGAAGGTGGCCAGGTTGAATTGCGCCGCGGGAAAGCCCTGGGCCGCCGCCCGGCTATACCACTTGAGGGCTTCGACTGAATCCTGCCCCACGCCCAGACCCCGGGAATACATGAAACCCAGATTGGTCTCGCCAACGGGATCGTTCTGCTGCGCCGACCGGCGATACCAACTTGCCGCTTCCGCATAGTTCTGTGGAACTCCCTTGCCCTGCTGATAGAGATAACCGAGATCGCCGGCCGCACGCCCCACGTGCTGGCCAGCCGCGCGACGCAGCCACTGTGCCGCCTGCACATAGTCGCGAGTTACTGCAAAGCCATTGGCATAGGCAATGCCCAGCACGCATTGCGCGTGGGCATCGCCGGAAGCAGCCTGCACCATTAACAATGACACCTGCTGCGCGGTCAGGGCGCGCGCCTGGCGCTGAAATTCATCGTTCGGCACGTTCAGGTCCGCAGCCATCAAAGCGGCAGCAGTGAACAGGGTAGAGACAGCGAAGAAAACGGTAACCCGGAACAACCTACGCGATGACATAACTCCCCCATCCGCTCCAACACCACGACTTGCGCGCGCACAGCATCCTTCTGCCGAATCCGGCATGGCCTTCTGTGCAACCCGCACTCATTTGTTGTTGGATTGAGCGCCCCATAGCGCATAGACGGAGATCCGGCGCAATCCGTTCGACAAATCATCGGAGAGACAAAAATTTTACAAACCCTACTTACATCACCTGCACGATATGTTTGGCTTCAGGCGATGGCGGGCTCGAATGGAGCGCGACAACGCCAACCAGCTAACCAATGTTTATCGTCTTGTTGATTCAGCAGACCACCGGGAGGTATATCGTTCCGCTGACCTATTTTCATGCACCCATCCGCGCTATTCCCAAATCTCATAGGACCGTCTCTCTAATTCCATATATAGAACCAACTTCGCTGGACACGGCCGGTCCATTCCCTCCGCGTAACCAGCTAATTAGGCAGGGCAAGCCGCGATTGTTCTGAACTGCTCACCGAGTGGGCGGCAGATTGCATGTACGTGCGGCCAAAGGGATGTGCTCCTTTTCAGCTACAAAACAAAATTGTGTTTGGCCGGAGGTGTTATGCGTTTGTGGTCGAGTAGACATTTGTTTGTGATGATTGTCTTCACTGCGGCAGCCGTGACGCCCGCAGTTGGACAAGGCATCGTAACGGGATCCATATCGGGCACAGTGGCGGATGAGAGCGGCGCTGTGGTAGGCGGCGCTAAGGTGCGTGCCGTCCAGGTGGAAACTAATCGCGCCTTCACGGCAGTCAGTTCCACCGCGGGAGTGATCTCACTGCCTTCGCTGCCGCCAGGAACTTACAACGTAACGGTTGAGGCCAGGGATTTTGCTACATATCAGGCTAACGGTGTTGTGGTGCAGGTGGCCAAAGATAGCTCGCTGGGAGCGGTCAAACTCAAGGTGGGCACAACCACGGAGAGCGTGACTGTCACCGAGGCGGCGCCCCTGGTGGAGAGTACGACCGATCAGATTTCATCCAACTTCGAAACCAAGCAGGTCACCACCATTCCGCTGGGCAATACCTACGATTCTTTCGCGCTGTTTACGCCGGGTGTGGCCACGGCCGGCAGCACGGGATTCAGCAACAACAATGGAGCGGAAATTTCCGTTAACGGGCAGCGCTCGCGCTCCAACAACTTCCAGTTGGATGGGCAGAACAACAACGACAACACGATCGGCGGCCCTTCCATCTTCTTCGGCAACCAGGACAGCATTGCTGAACTGCAGGTCATCAGCAATTACGACGCGGAGTATGGCCGCAACCTGGGGTCAGTGGTCAACTACATCACCAAGTCGGGAACCAACGCCTTCCATGGCACGGCCTACGAGTTCCATCAGAACTCCGCTTTCGACTCGCTGGCCAACCAGGAGAAATCGCCTGATTTCACCGGGCCGAACGGCAACCCCTTCTGCGCCCCGGGTCAAACTTCCAGTGCGGCCAGTCCCTGCGACAAGCCCTCGGTCTCCAAGTTCATTGATAACCGCTTTGGTGGAACTCTGGGCGGCCCCATCAAGAAGGACCGGATCTGGTTCTTTGGATCGGGCAATTTTGAGCGCCAGCGCACTGCCGGAGCGCCCAGCGCCTCCAGTCCGGCAAACACGCCGACACCTGCCGGCATTCAGCAACTACAGGCCGCGTTTCCCAACAATGCCGCCGTCGCCGCCCTGGCGCAGTTCGGACCTGCAGCAGTCAAAGCGGGAAACCCCACGTTCGGCAACCTTCAGACCAGGATGGTCTCCGACGGCGCGACCACGGTGCCGGTGCAGTTCGGCTCCATCACCCGCTTCCTGCCCTCGATATTCAATGATTACGAGGCCACCGGCCGGGTGGATTTCCAGATCACTCCCAAGGACCGCCTGTTCGCCCGCTACATCTTCCAGCAGAACATCAGCACCAACCAGCAGTTTGACGGGGCGCTGGCTGCCGCCGGCGGCGATTTCGTGGATGTGCCCGGCCGCTCCCAGCAGATCGGACTGGATTACACCCGCACCATCACTAATAACTTCCTCAACCAGGTGCGTTTCAGCTACTCGCGCGCCGGCTTCGGTTTTGAAGGCGGAGCCTTCCCCAATTGCACCCGCGGCAACATCACTTCCTGCCCGCCGCAGGTTTTACTGGACGCCCCCGAGGACGTGGGCTTCGGTCCCAACGAAGTTTTTCCCCAGGGGCGCACCATCAACGTGTACCAGGTACAGGACAACGCCTCCTGGGTACGGGGACGCCACGTGGTTAAATTCGGCGGTGAATACGAGAAACAGCGCTCGCCCAATGTGGGTTTGTTCGGGGTGAACGGATTTTTCGAATATCCGACCTTTAACGCCCTGCTGGCCAACCAGTCGGATTTTACTTCCGTGGCCTATGGACCGCCGGTTCTGCGCTTTAAAGAGAACGACGTAGGCTTGTATTTCCAGGACGACTGGAGAATCAAGGACAACCTAACCCTGAACCTGGGACTGCGCTGGGACTGGTATCAGCAGGCCAGTAATCTGCTGCACGACGAGAGCGTGGCCCAGCAGACCGGCCCCAATCCGCTTTGGGATCCCACGTTGCCCCTGAGC